>NZ_LGCW01000305.1:0-69751 GCF_001279365.1 Streptomyces sp. NRRL F-5755
GGCTCGGCTTGGGGGCCGGGGTCCGGCTGGGCGCCGGGCTCAGGCCGGGCACCGGGCTCAGGCCGGGCACCGGGCTCAGGCCGGGCACCGGGCTCGGGCCGGACGCCGGGCTCAGGCCGGACGCCGGGCTCAGGCCGGACGCCGGGCTCGGATTGAGGGCCGGAGTCAGGCTCGGCTTGGGGGCCGGGCTCGGGCCGGGTGCCAGGGTCGGGCCGGGTGCCAGGGTCGGGCCGGGGCTCGGAAGCGGGGGTCCCGTTCTCCCCCACCGCTCCCACCGCCCGGCCCGCGTCCCCCGTCGCCGGGACCGTGTCGGCCTCCGTGCCCTCGCCGTCCCGCGGGTCCGGGCCCGTCACCAGGCGGGCCACCGCGGCCGCGAGGGCGGCGAGCGGCCGGGGGCCCGGGGTGAGCAGCGCCGGGTGCCAGTGCGGGCCGAGGTGGGGCAGCAGCCCGGCGCGCAGCAGGGAGGACTTGCCGCTGCCGGAGGCGCCGAAGACGACGGTCAGCGCGTGCTGTTCGACGCGGCCGGACAGCTCCTTGGTCAGCGTCGCGCGGCCGAAGTACTCGGCGGCGTTGGCCGCTTCGAAGGCGGCCAGCCCGGGATACGGGCAGCGCACCGTGTCCGGCCCGCCCTCGCCCGCCCCGGCGGCGGCCCGCCACCGCGCCTCCCATTCGGCCCGGTCCCCGCCGCACGCCTGGGCGTAGGCCAGGACGACGTCCAGCGTCGCCAGCCGCTCGCCCTTGGCCGCCTCCGCCAGCGTGCTGGCCGAATAGTGTGCCGTCTTGGCGAGCGTGCGGTAGCTCGGTGTCCCGGCCCGCTCCCGCAACTGCCGTAGTTCCCAGGCGAGCCGCTCCACCGGTCCGGCCTCCGGGTCCACCGGCCGTTCCGGCCGTCCCAGCCGGGGCTTGTTCTGCCCTGCCCCTGCTATGTACGCCACCTTCTTTCCTGCCCCGTGGCCGCCCCCACGGCCCGGTTCTCCATTGTCCGACTTGTTTGTCGATGGCGAGCAGCACTTTCGGACAAGTCCGCGGCCGCACAGAGTTGTGGTCTCCGGCGCCGTGGGGTGGCAGCACGGGGGTGGTGCGAGTACGCGGGTCCTCGCGCCGTGGCACCCCGGCGCGCCGGACACACGCCCGTGGCCGTAGCTTCCTACGACTTCGTGTCCTGCACCTCCGCACCATGGGTACGCCCCTGCCGACGCCCCTACCGTGTGCCGGTGACCACGCACCCCACCGGCGGCCGGCCGGGCCCGCCGTTCGACGCCGGGGAGTCGGGCCACGCGGGGCGGGCGTTCCTCGATGGCATCCTGGAGTCGTTCTGGGCCCGGACCGGAGGGGGGTGATCCCGGTGGCCCCGAGTTCCGACGAGCCCGGCTGCCCTGCCAGGGCCGTGGACTTCTGGTTCGATCCGGTCTGCCCGTATTCCTGGATCGCCGCACGGTGGATACGGGAGGTGGCGCGGGTCCGCCCGGTCCGCGTCCGCCTGCGGCTGATGAGTCTTCAGGTGCTCAACGAGGGCCGGGAGGTCAATCCGGAGGACCCGGGCGGCGAGTGGGGCGACTATCTGTGGGCGCCGGTGCGGGCCTGCGCTGCGGTGGAACAGCGGTACGGGCACGCGGCCCTGGACCGGTTCTCCCTCGCCCTCGGCGTCCGGCTGCACCACCGGGGCGAGTGGGACGGGATCGAGCGCGCGCTGGCGGACGTGGGGCTGCCGCGCGAGGTGGCCGGAGCGGCGTGGACCACGGAGTACGACGCGGTGATCCGGGCCTCGCACGCGCGCGCCGTCGCCCTGGTCGGCGAGGACGCCGGTACGCCGGTGGTCGCGGTGGACGGCGTGGCCTTCTTCGGGCCGGTGGTCTCCCCCGTACCCCTGGGCGAGACGGCGGGGCGGCTGTGGGACGGTGCCCTCAAGCTCGCTTCCGTGCCCGGCTTCTGGGAGCTGCGCCGGCCGGCGGACCCCGCACCGGGCCCCGGGCCCGAACCGGTCTTCTGAAGCCCCGGCCCGGGGCCGGGCTCAGGGTTTTACGTCGGCCATAAGTCGGACGTCCGTCCCTCCACGGGATGACGGGCCGTTCCCGGGTCGGACTTCCGGCCGGTCCGGCTTTCGGCACTTCGGGCTGAGGTGCCGGGCACCTGGCACGATCAAGAATGGGACAGCACCACACGTCCGGCTCCCGGGGCCTCCCCGGGAGCCGTGCGTCCGTCCGGGGCCCGGTGCCCCGCGCGTCCGTCCGTCCCCGTTCCAGGAGTTTCCCCGTGTCCCACGCGGCAGCCTTTCCCGCCCCCGCCCCCACCACGGCCGTCGCCGCCCGTGCCACCGGCCTGAGCAAGGTCTACGGGCAGGGGGAGACCCGTGTGGTCGCCCTGGACAACGTGTCCGTGGAGTTCGGCCGGGCCCGCTTCACCGCGATCATGGGCCCGTCCGGCTCCGGCAAGTCCACCCTCATGCACTGCATGGCCGGACTGGACTCCATATCCTCCGGCTCCGCCCTGATCGGCGACACCGAGCTGAACGGCCTGAACGACAAGCACCTGACCCGGCTGCGCCGCGACAAGATCGGCTTCATCTTCCAGGCGTTCAACCTGCTGCCCACGCTGACCGCGCTGGAGAACATCACGCTGATCACGCTGCCGATGGACATCGCGGGCCGCAAGCCCGACCGGCAGTGGCTGGAGAGGGTCATCCAGACCGTCGGCCTGTCCGGGCGCCTCAAGCACCGCCCCAGCCAGCTGTCCGGCGGCCAGCAGCAGCGCGTCGCGGTGGCCCGCGCCCTCGCCTCGCAGCCGGAGATCATCTTCGCGGACGAGCCGACCGGCAACCTCGACTCCCGCTCCGGCGCCGAAGTCCTGGGCTTCCTGCGCGAATCGGTGCAGGCCATGGGCCAGACCATCGTCATGGTCACCCACGACCCGGTCGCCGCCGCGCACGCCGACCGCGTCGTCTTCCTCGCCGACGGCCGCATCGTCGAGGAACTGTACGAGCCGACCGCCGACGCCGTCCTGGACCGGATGCGGCTGTTCGACGCCAAGAACCGTACGAGCTGACGCCCGCCGCCCCCCCCCACCCCAGGACTGACACACCACCATGTTCCGCACCGCCCTGCGCAACGTCCTCGCGCACAAAGCCCGGCTGATGATGACCGCCCTCGCGGTCCTCCTCGGCGTCGCCTTCGTCTCCGGCACCCTGGTCTTCAGCGACTCGGTCGGCCAGGCCGTCAAGAACGCCTCGGCCAAGAGCTTCAAGGACGTGGCCGTCTCCGTCCAGGCGGGCTCGCCGGAAGGCGGCCCCGCGCCGGAGGACGCCGACGGCCGCCGCGTCAGCGCCCTCGACGACAAGCTGGCCGGCCGTATCCGCGCGCTGCCCGGCGTGGCCTCCGTACACGCCAACGTCAGCGGCCGCGCCACCGTCGCCGACAAGGACAACCAGCCCATCGGCACGGAGTGGCAGAGCCGCGCCACCAACTACCAGCCGGGCGCGGACGGCAAGGACGGCCGCTACCCGCTCGTCCAGGGCCGCGGCCCCGCCTCGGCCGGTGAGATCGCGCTGGACGAGGGCACCGTCGAGAAGGCCGGGCTGAAGGTCGGCGACACCGTGCGCTTCGCCACCGACGGACCGGCCCTGCACAAAAAGCTGGTCGGCATCGTCCACTCCGAGGACCCGAAGATCACCGCGGGCGGCAGCCTGGCGCTGTTCGACACCGCCACCGCGCAGAAGCTGTTCACCCACCCCGGCACGTACGACGAGCTGGTGGTGTCCTCGAAGCCCGGCACCGACGAGGCGGCGCTGACCGACGCGGTCAAGAAGGTGCTGCCGAAGGACCGCGCCGAGGCGACCAGCGGTACCGCGCTGGCGGCCGAGCAGGCCAAGATGGTCGAGCAGAGCAACAGCGCGCTGAGCAAGACGCTGCTGGTCTTCGCGGGCATCGCCCTGTTCGTCGGCATCTTCATCATCGCCAACACCTTCACCATGCTCATCTCCCAGCGCAGCCGCGAGATCGCGCTGATGCGGGCGATCGGCGCCTCCCGCCGCCAGGTGGTCCGCTCGGTGCAGGTCGAGGCTGCCCTGCTCGGGCTGATCTCCTCCGTCGTCGGCTTCGCCCTGGGCACCGGCATCGCGGTCGCCATGCGCGCGGTGCTCGACGCCAACGGCGCCGGATTCCCCGCCGGGCCGCTGGTGATCAGCCCGACCGCGGTGCTCTCCGCGCTCGGTGTGGGGGTGCTGGTGACCGTGCTCGCCGCCTGGCTGCCGTCCCGCAAGGCCGCGAAGATCGCCCCGGTCGAGGCGCTGAGCACGGTGGACGCGGCCCCCGCGCTGCGCGGCCTGGTCGTGCGCAACACCATCGGCGCGATCGTCACCGCCCTCGGCGTCGCGATCATGCTGTACGTCTCCACCCTCACCAAGAGCGACGACAGCACCCTGATGACCGCCATGGCCGGCTCGGCGCTGACCCTGACCGGCGTCATCGTCCTCTCCCCACTGCTGTCGCGGCCGCTGGTCGCGCTGGCCGGCCGGGTCACCACGCGGATCTTCGGCATCAGCGGCAAGCTGGCCAAGGAGAACGCGCTGCGCAACCCGCGCCGTACCGCCGCCACCGCCTCGGCCCTGATGATCGGCCTCACGCTGATCACCGGCATGACGGTCGCCGGCCTGTCGACACAGCGGGCCGCCGACGAGATGTCCGCCAAGGGCCTGACCGCCGACTACCAGGTCAGCACGTCCAACTTCCGCGGCCTGGACCCGAAGCTGACGCAGCGGGCCGCGGCCCTGTCCGGCGTCGAGGCGGCGGTGCCGCTGCGCCAGACCGTCTTCGACGTGGCGGCGGACGGCACGTTCGGGATGCTCACCGGCACCGACCTCGACCGGATCGGCAAGGTCACCGAGCTGAAGTTCCGACACGGTTCCCTGAAGGCCGTACGGGACGGCGGCGGGATCGCGGTCTCCGCGAGCCGGGCGAAGGAGAAGGGCTGGAAGACGGGCGACACCCTCCAGGCCACCTTCCCCACCGATGCCCGGGGTGACGAGCACCAGCGGAAGAACCAGAAGAAGACGCCGCTGAAGATCGCCGGCATCTACGAGGACAACCAGGTCGTGGGCGAGACGCTGGCCTCCACCAAGCTCGTCGACCCGCACCTGAAGCCCCTCAAGGACGACAAGGTCCTGATCAAGGCCGCGAACGGCCCCGAGGCGGGGCTCGCGAAGGACATCCGCAAGGCGCTCGGCGACAGCCCGCTGCTGAAGATCCAGGACCACGACGGGCTGCGCAAGGAGAACGCCGGCCAGATCGACACGGTGCTGAACATGGTCTACGGACTGCTCGGCATGGCCGTGATCATCGCGGTGGTCGGTGTGGTCAACACCCTGGCCATGTCCGTCTTCGAACGCACCCGGGAGATCGGCATGCTGCGCGCGGTCGGCCTCGCCCGCAGCGGCATCAAGCAGATGGTCCGCCTCGAATCCGTCGTCATCTCGCTGTTCGGCGCGGTCCTCGGCATCGGCGTGGGCGTCTTCCTGGCCTGGGCCGGCGGCAGCATGGCGGCCGGCGCGATGCCGACGTACGAGATGGTCCTCCCCTGGGACCGCCTCGGCGCCTTCCTGGCCATCGCCCTGGTCGTCGGCATCCTCGCCGCCGCCTGGCCGGCCCGCCGCGCCGCCCGCCTCAACATGCTGGAGTCCATCGGCTCCGAGTGACCCGCGGCCCCGCTCCCGCCCGTCCCGTCCCCTCTCCCCCGGGGACGGGGCGGGCGTCTTCGTAGGTCCGGGGCCGGCACCGGGGTTGGCCCGCCCCGAAAGGGCAACCCGCCCTCCATGGCTGGCGAACACTCCACCGAGAAGCCCACCACTGTGATCGCCCACTCCTGGTGGGACGTACTGCGGCGGACGGGCAAGGAGTTCCTCGACGACGAATTGCCGGACCGGGCCGCGGCGCTCACGTACTACGGGGTGCTCTCGCTCTTTCCGGCGCTGTTGCTGCTGGTCTCGACGCTCGGGGTGATCGGGCAGTCGGCGACCGACGCGATCCTGAAGAACCTGGAGCAGATCACGCCGGGGGCCGCGCGGGACATCGTGAGCGAGGCGGTGCGGCAACTGCGGGACGGGCCCGGTACGGGCAGCGTGCTGGCCGTGCTCGGCCTGCTGGGCGCCCTGTGGTCGGCCTCCGGCTACATCGCCGCCTTCATCCGTACCGCCAACGCCGTCTACGACCTGCCCGAGGGGCGGCCGGCGTGGAAGACGCTGCCGCTGCGGCTGGGCGTGACGGTCCTGCTGATGGTGCTGCTCGCCGCCAGCGCGGTGATCGTGGTGTTCACCGGCACGCTGGCCCGGCAGGCGGGCCGCGGCCTGGGCATCGGGGACACCGGGCTCGCGGTCTGGTCGGTCGCCAAGTGGCCCGTACTGGTCCTGCTCGTGGTCCTGATGATCACCATCCTGTACCGGGCCACACCCAACGTGCGCAGCCCGGGTCTGCGCTGGCTGACCCCCGGCAGCTTCCTGGCCGTCGTGCTGTGGCTGGCCGCCTCGGCGGGCTTCGCCCTGTATGTGGCCAACTTCGGCTCGTACAACAAGACGTACGGCACCCTGGCGGGCGTCATCATCTTCCTCGTCTGGCTGTGGCTGTCGAACCTGGCGGTCCTGCTGGGCCTGGAGTTCGACGCCGAGCTGGCCCGGCAGCGGGCGATCGCCGAGGGGCACCCGGGCGAGGAGCCGTACGTGGAGCCGCGCGACACCCGCGCCTGGCCGTCCCGCCTGCGCAGGCGGCGCGAACGGCACGAGCCGTCCACCGGCCGCTGAGCGCCGGACCCCACCAAGCCGGACTGCACCAAGAGGGTGAGCGTCTGCACGACCGGCGTCCAGGGCGGGTACCCCTCGGGAGCCCCACCCACGGCGCGGACCCGAGCGCCTTCGGGTGCCGAAGGAAAGCGAGAGCAGTGACAGACACAGCGAGTCAGGGACGGGCGGCGGGCGACGACCGCCCGGTGCTCACCAACCGGCAGGGCCACCCGGTCCACGACAACCAGAACCAGCGGACGGTCGGCGCGCGCGGCCCGGCCACCCTGGAGAACTACCAGTTCCTCGAAAAGATCAGCCACTTCGACCGGGAGCGCATCCCCGAGCGGGTGGTGCACGCGCGCGGTGTGACCGCGTACGGCTTCTTCGAGAGCTACGGGAAGTGGGGCGACGAGCCGATCGGCCGCCACACCCGGGCGAAGCTGTTCCAGGAGGCCGGCAAGCGCACCGAGGTGGCCGTACGGTTCTCCACCGTGATCGGCGGCCGGGACTCCTCCGAGGCGGCCCGCGACCCGCGCGGCTTCGCCGTGAAGTTCTACACCGAGGACGGCAACTGGGACCTGGTCGGCAACAACCTGGGCGTCTTCTTCATCCGGGACGCGATCAAGTTCCCGGACGTCATCCACGCCCTCAAGCCCGACCCGGTGACGCACGAGCAGAAACCGGCCCGGATCTTCGACTTCATGTCGCAGACGCCCGAGTCGATGCACATGCTGGTCAACCTGTTCAGCCCGCGCGGCATCCCCGCCGACTACCGGCACCAGCAGGGCTTCGGCGTCAACACCTACAAATGGGTGAACGACGAGGGCCGGACCGTCCTGGTCAAGTACCACTGGATGCCCAAGCTCGGCGTGCGCAGCATGACCGAGGCGGACGCGGCGGCGGTGCAGGCCCAGGAGCTGGGCCACGCGACCAAGGACCTGTACGAGGCGGTCGGCCGCGGCGAGTACCCCGAGTGGGAGCTGCTCGTCCAGATGATGGACGACCACGACCACCCGGAGCTGGACTTCGACCCGCTGGACGACACCAAGACCTGGCCGGAGCAGGACTTCCCGCCGAAGCCGGTCGGCCGGATGGTGCTCGACCGGATGCCGGACAACTACTTCGCCGAGAACGAGCAGATCTCCTTCGGCACCGGCGTCCTCGTCGACGGGCTGGACTTCTCCGACGACAAGATGCTCGTCGGCCGGACCTTCTCCTACAGCGACACCCAGCGCTACCGGGTCGGCCCGAACTACCTCCAGCTGCCGGTCAACCGGGCCAAGCACGCCACCGTCCACACCAACCAGCGCGACGGGCTGATGGCGTACGAGCAGGACCCGCACGGGGGCGACCCGGAGGTCAACTACGAGCCGTCGCTGACCGGCGGGCTGCACGAGGCGCGGGAGCCGTCCCACGACGAGCAGGGCCCGGAGATCCGCGGCCGCCTCACCCGCAAGCGCATCCCGCGCACCAACGACTACCTCCAGGCGGGCCAGCGCTTCCGGCTGCTGGAGGACTGGGAGCGCGACGACCTGGTCAAGAACTTCACCGACCTGATCTCCCAGGCCGACCGGCGGGTCCAGGAGCGGATGGTGTGGCACTTCCTGCTGGTCGAGAACGAACTCGGCCTGCGGGTCGGCGAGGGGCTGGGCATCGGGCCCGGCGACGTGTCCCACCTGGAGCCGCTGGAGGACCAGACTCTGACGGACGAGGACCGCAAGCGGCTGGCGAACCTCGGCAACAACCCGCCGCGGGACGTCTCGGGGCTCACGATGACCCACTGCGTACCCGACGAGCGGCACGCCGTCGCGGGCTGAGAGGAGGTCCGGCCGGGCATGGCAGCGCCGAAGCGGTACGCGGTCGCGGCGTCGGGGACGTGGGTGGACGACGAGGACGGACGCCGGCTCCCCGCGGGCGAGGTGCACGCCTGGGAGCAGGGACTGAACCAGACGGTGTGCGGCCTCTCGCTCAGCCGCTCGCAGCTGGGGCGGTTCCCGCACATCGGGTGGCCGGACATCCTCCCCGAGTCGGGCGGGGCCGCTGACCGGGTCCGGCGGGTGTGCCCGCGCTGCGCGTCGGTGGCCGGACGCCGGGGCACCGACGCCCGGCCCCGCTGGCACCGGACGAACCCCCGGCCCTGACGCCGCGGCGCCGCCGTGTCCGGCGGACGGGCACGGCGGCGCCGGGGCGACGGCCTCATGGGCTGAAAGACGAGCTCAGCCCGGCCAGGTCCCCGTCGCCTTGCGCACCGCGACCGCCCCGCTGCGGTCCACGGCCGCCTTCACCACCGCCAGCGTGGCGCCCTGGAGCGCGGCGGCCGGCAGCACCTCCCGCCAGCGGCGTTCCTCGTCGGTGGCCTTCGGCGCGTCCTCCTCTTGGCCGACCAGCTTCCACAGGCGCTTGAACAGGAAGCCGGCCAGCACCCCGCCGAGGGCACCGAACACCATGCCCAGGGGCTTGTAGAGCAGTTTGATCATCAGTGGTGTCCTTTGCTCCGGCAGGCCCGGCGGGCCTTGGCGCCCGCAGTGGCGAGCGGGCGGGCGGTCTTCTTCGCGCGCGGCCCGGTACGCAGTCTCGTACGCCGCAGGTGCGGGCGCACCCGGGCGCGGCCACGGCGCCGCAGCACCAGCGCGCCGGCCAGCAGCGCGCCGCCCGCGGCGGCGGCCGTCCGGACGGCCGTGGAGCCCGTAAGCCGGTGCGTGGCCGCCGCGGCGCTGTCCTTGATCCGGGCCGCCTTCTCCTGGGCGCGGCTCTTCACGTCGGCCTTGTCGGCCAGCTCGGCCACGGTGTCGCCGAGTTCCTGCCGGGTCCGCTCGATACGGGCACGCAGCTCGGCCGGGCTCGCGCCGTCGCCGCTGCGGGGGTCACTGGTCATCGCCGGGCCCTCTCCTTGATCGTCTCGATGTCCTGGCGGACGCTGTGCACGGCCTCCTCGGGCACCGGCGGGGTGGCCCGGCGGATGCGCTGCCGCCCCAGCAGACCGAGGACCGCCGCCAGCACCAGCAGCGCGCCCACGACCACCAGGCCCGCGGCCCACAGCGGCAGCACCAGCCCGAGCGCGATGATCGCGGTGGCCACCAGCGCCTGGGCGGCCAGGAACGCCACCGTCCCGGCCCCGCCGAGCAGCCCGCCGCCCACACCGAAGCGCTTTCCCTTGCGTGCCAGCTCCGACTGCGCCAGCCGCATCTCGTCGCGTACCAGGCTGGACAGCTGCTCCGACGCCTGGGTGACCAGTTCGTTGACCGGCCTGCCGTCCGGCCGGGCCGTCCGGTGATCCACGAAGTCGCTCATCCCGGTCACGCCTCCTTCCCTGTGCGCGCCGGGTACCTCCTCACGGGCCGGCTAACCGGAACGTTGGCCCGTACGGGTGCCGGAACCCCGCGTACGGCCGGGTGCCGGGCCGCGCGCCCACGCGAACGGCGCGCGTCCCCGGGCAGGGAACGCGCGCCGTCGAAGGTTCTCCGGCAGCCGGATCAGAAGACCGACTCGGCCTCCTGCATACGGTTCAGCGGCACCCGCTTCAGCTCGGTGACCGCGTCGGCCAGCGGACTCATCACGATGTCCGTGCCGCGCAGGGCGGTCATCTGGCCGAAGTCGCCGCGGTGCGCGGCCTCGACGGCGTGCCAGCCGAAGCGGGTGGCGAGCACGCGGTCGTACGCGGTGGGCGTGCCGCCGCGCTGGACGTGGCCGAGGATGACCGGGCGGGCCTCCTTGCCGAGGCGGTGCTCCAGCTCGCGGGCGAGGGCGGTGCCGATGCCCTGGAAGCGCTCGTGGCCGTACTGGTCGATCTCGCCGTGGCCGTAGTCCATCGTGCCCTCGGCGGGGTGGGCGCCCTCGGCGACGCAGACGACGGCGAACTTCTTGCCCCGGTCGAAGCGCTCCTCGACCATCTTCACCAGGTCGTTCACGTCGAAGGGGCGCTCCGGCAGGCAGATGCCGTGGGCGCCGCCGGCCATGCCGGACTCCAGCGCGATCCAGCCCGCGTGCCGGCCCATGACCTCGACGACCATGACCCGCTGGTGCGACTCGGCGGTCGTCTTCAGACGGTCGATGGCCTCGGTCGCGACGCCGACGGCGGTGTCGAAGCCGAAGGTGCGGTCGGTGGCGGAGATGTCGTTGTCGATGGTCTTGGGCACACCGACGATCGGCAGACCGGCGTCGGCGAGCATCTTGGACGCGGTGAGCGTGCCCTCGCCGCCGATGGGAATGAGCACGTCGATGCCGTACTCACGGGCGAGGTCCTTGCCGTTCTCGCACGCCTCGCGCAGCCGGGCGCGCTCCAGGCGGGCGGAGCCGAGGATGGTGCCGCCGCGGGCCAGGATGCCGCTGACCGCGTCCAGGTCGAGCTTGCGGAAGCGGCCGTCGAGCAGGCCCTTGAAGCCGTCCTCGAAACCGATGACCTCGTCGTTGTGGCCCGTCAGCGCCCGGTGCACCACTGAACGGATCACAGCGTTGAGGCCGGGGCAGTCGCCGCCTGCGGTGAGGACTCCGATACGCATGGTGCTGTGTCTCCTGTGTGCTCGCTGCTGGTTCGTGTGAGCCGGTCCGATTGTTTCACGGGCCGGGAGGCGGTGCCCGCACGGCACCGGGCACCGCTGCCGTCACCCGCTGACGCATGCGTAAAACTGGAAGAGCGGCTTAACCACAGCCGCAGGTATTGTCAAGGGGGGCAAGCTCACCATAACGGTTGATTTGACCTTGCGAAGCGACGGATGGATCGGAGAGCACGCGTGACGCGCAGCGTGTACGTGACCGGGATCGACCGCGGCGACGGCCGCCAGGTCGTCGAGCTGGGAGTCATGGAGCTCCTGACCCGCCATGTGGACCGGGTGGGGGTCTTCCGCCCGCTGGTCCACGACGGACCCGACCGCCTGTTCGAACTCCTGCGGGCGCGCTACCGCCTCTCCCAGCCCGCGGAGACCGTGTACGGCATGGGCTACGAGGAGGCCGCCCGCCTCCAGGCCGAGCAGGGCACCGACGAGCTGGTCTCCCGGCTCGTCGAGCGCTTCCACCAGGTGGCCAGGGACCACGAGTACGTCCTCGTGCTCGGCTCCGACTACGCGGCCACCAGCCTGCCGGCCGAGCTG
Organism: Streptomyces sp. NRRL F-5755; assembly: GCF_001279365.1. Classification (NCBI taxonomy): domain Bacteria; kingdom Bacillati; phylum Actinomycetota; class Actinomycetes; order Kitasatosporales; family Streptomycetaceae; genus Streptomyces; species Streptomyces sp. NRRL F-5755. The sequence goes on from NZ_LGCW01000305.1 coordinate 11,851, forward strand.
AACCTCAACGCCCGGCTGGCGAACGAATTCGGTGCCGCGGTGCTGGCCGTCGTCGGCGGCCAGGGCCAGGAGGCCGAGTCGGTCGGCGCCGAGGCCCGCAACGCCTACCGCGCCTACCACTCGCTGGGCTGCGACGTCGTCGCGCTGATCGTGAACCGGGTGGCGCCCGAGCAGCACACCGCCGTGGCCGGGCAGCTCGCCGCCCACCTGCCGGTGCCCTGCTACGCGCTCCCGGAGGACGGCGCGCTCTCCGCGCCCACCGTCGGCCAGATCGTGCACGCGCTCGGCGCCGAGGTGCTGCTCGGCGACGACTCGGGGCTGGCCCGCGACGCCCGCGACTTCGTCTTCGGCGGCGCCATGCTGCCCACCTTCCTCAAGGCGCTGACCCCCGGCTGCCTGGTCGTGACCCCCGGCGACCGCGCCGACCTGGTCATCGGCTCGCTCGCCGCGCACAGCGCGGGCGCCCCGCCCATCGCGGGCGTGCTGCTGACCCTGGACGAGCGGCCCGGCCCGGACATCATGGCGCTGGCCAACCGGCTGGCCCCCGGCACGCCGGTGATCTCGGTGGCCGGCGGCTCCTTCCCGACCGCGGCCGAGCTGTTCGCCATCGAGGGCAAGCTGAACGCCGCCGCGCCGCGCAAGGCGGAGACCGCGCTCGGCCTGTTCGAGCGGCATGTGGACACCGCGGAGCTGACGAACCGCATCTCCGTCGCCCGCTCCGGCCGCGTCACGCCGATGATGTTCGAGCACGAGCTGATCGAGCGCTCCCGCTCGGGCCGCCGCCGGGTCGTGCTGCCCGAGGGCACCGAGGAGCGGGTGCTGCGCGCCGCCGACGTGCTGCTGCGCCGCGACGTGTGCGACCTGACGCTGCTCGGCGAGGAGAAGGCGATCCGCAAGCGCGCCGCCGACCTCGCCATCGACCTGGCGGACGCGCAGATCACCGACCCGCAGACCTCGCCGCTGCGCGAGCGCTTCGCCGAGCTGTACGCCAAGCTGCGCGCCCACAAGGGCGTCACCTACGAGCTGGCGTACGACGTGGTCGCGGACGTGTCGTACTTCGGCACCCTGATGGTGCAGGAGGGCCTGGCCGACGGCATGGTCTCCGGCGCGGTGCACTCCACCGCGGCCACCATCCGTCCCGCCTTCGAGATCATCAAGACCAAGCCGGGCGCGCAGATCGTCTCCTCGGTGTTCTTCATGTGCCTGGCCGACCGCGTGCTGGTCTACGGCGACTGCGCGGTCAACCCGGACCCGGACGCCGAGCAGCTGGCGGACATCGCCATCCAGTCGGCGGCCACCGCCGCGCAGTTCGGCGTCGAGCCGCGGATCGCGATGCTGTCGTACTCCACCGGCACCTCCGGCTCCGGCGCGGACGTCGACAAGGTGCGCAAGGCCACCGAGCTGGTCCGCGAGCGCCGCCCCGACCTGCTGGTGGAGGGCCCGATCCAGTACGACGCCGCGGTGGACGCCGCGGTGGCCAAGACCAAGCTGCCGGACTCCGAGGTCGCCGGCCGGGCCACCGTCCTGGTCTTCCCCGACCTGAACACCGGCAACAACACCTACAAGGCCGTCCAGCGCTCGGCGGGCGCGGTCGCCGTCGGCCCGGTCCTCCAGGGTCTGCGCAAGCCGGTCAACGACCTCTCGCGCGGCGCGCTGGTCCAGGACATCGTCAACACCGTGGCCATCACGGCCATCCAGGCGCAGGGCGCGGCACCGGGCGGCTCGCCCGCCGCCGGTGCCTGACGCCCCCGGCCGCCCATCCCCCCACCACCAACCGAAAGCTGCTTCATGACTGCCAATGCCACCCGCGTCCTCGTCCTCAACTCCGGCTCCTCGTCGGTGAAGTACCAGCTGCTCGACATGCGCGACGGCTCCCGGCTCGCGGCGGGCCTGGTCGAGCGGATCGGTGAGGAGACCTCGCGCCTGGCCCACACGCCGCTGGCCACCGGCGGCGACAAGAGGGAGCGCGAGGCCCGGATAGCCGACCACGACGAGGCCCTGAAGGCGGTCGCCGACGAGCTGGCCGCGGACGGGCTCGGCCTGGACTCGCCGGAGCTGGCGGCGATCGGGCACCGGGTGGTGCACGGCGGTCTGAAGTTCACCGAGCCGACGGTGATCGACGATGCGGTGCTCAAGGAGATCGAGCGGCTGGTGCCGGTGGCGCCGCTGCACAACCCGGCGAACATCACCGGGATCAGGACGGCGCAGGCGCTGCGGCCCGACCTGCCGCAGGTCGCGGTCTTCGACACCGCCTTCCACACCACGATGCCGGAGCACGCGGCGCGCTACGCCATCGACGTGGAGACGGCCGACGCGCACCGCATCCGGCGCTACGGCTTCCACGGCACCTCGCACGCGTACGTCTCGCGCAAGACCGCCGAGCTGCTCGGCAAGGCGCCCGAGGACGTCAACGTCATCGTGCTGCACCTGGGCAACGGCGCCTCCGCCTCGGCGGTCGCGGGCGGGCGCTGCGTGGACACCTCGATGGGCCTGACCCCGCTGGAGGGCCTGGTCATGGGCACCCGCTCGGGCGACATCGACCCGGCGGTGGTCTTCCACCTCAAGCGGGTGGCGGGCATGGACGCGGACGAGATCGACGTACTGCTCAACAAGAAGAGCGGCCTGATCGGGCTGTGCGGCGACAACGACATGCGGGAGATCCGGCGCCGGATCGACGAGGGCGACCAGCGGGCGGCGCTCGCCTTCGACATCTACATCCACCGGCTGAAGAAGTACATCGGCGCCTACAGCGCGGTGCTGGGCCGGGTGGACGCGGTGGCGTTCACCGCGGGCGTCGGCGAGAACGCCGCCCCGGTGCGCGAGGCCGCGGTCAAGGGTCTGGAGGAGCTGGGGCTGGCGGTGGACGCCGACCTGAACTCCGTACGGTCCGACGAGGCGCGGCTGATATCGCCGGAGTACGCGCGCGTCGCGGTCGCCGTCGTCCCCACCGACGAGGAGCTGGAGATCGCCAACCAGACGTACGCCCTGGTCAGCAACTGACCCGTGGCACGACCGGCCAGGCGCCGCCGGCACCCGTACGGCGCCTGGCCGCTCCCCCGCTTCCGGGCACCCGAGCCCAAATAATTCCGCTCCGAAACAAACGATAGGATCGATCCCATGCGCCGTTCCAAAATCGTCTGCACCCTGGGCCCCGCCGTCGACTCCTACGACCAGCTGAAGACGCTGATCGAGGCCGGCATGAACGTGGCCCGATTCAATATGAGCCACGGCACCCACGCGGAGCACGAGGAGCGCTACCACCGCGTCCGCAAGGCCGCCGAGGAGACCGGCCGCGCCGTGGGCGTGCTGGCCGACCTCCAGGGCCCGAAGATCCGCCTGGAGACCTTCGCCGACGGCCCCGTCGAGCTGGTGCGCGGCGACGAGTTCGTCATCACCACCGAGGACGTGCCCGGCGACAAGACCATCTGCGGCACGACCTACAAGGGCCTGCCCGGTGACGTCTCCAAGGGCGACCCGGTCCTGATCAACGACGGCAATGTGGCGCTCCAGGTCATCGAGGTCGACGGCCCCCGGGTGCGCTGCATCGTCATCGAGGGCGGCGTGATCTCCGACCACAAGGGCATCAACCTGCCCGGCGCGGCGGTCAACGTCCCGGCGCTGTCCGAGAAGGACATCGAGGACCTGAAGTTCGCCCTGAACATGGGCTGTGACCTGGTGGCGCTGTCCTTCGTGCGGGACGCCAAGGACGTCAACGACGTGCACCGCGTCATGGACGAGGTCGGCCGGCGCGTACCGGTGATCGCCAAGGTGGAGAAGCCGCAGGCGGTCAACAACATGGAGGAGGTCGTCGCGGCCTTCGACGGCGTCATGGTCGCCCGCGGTGACCTGGCCGTGGAGTACCCCCTCGAAAAGGTCCCGATGGTGCAGAAGCGCCTGGTGGAGATGTGCCGGCGGAACGCCAAGCCGGTGATCGTGGCGACCCAGATGATGGAGTCGATGATCACCAACTCGCGGCCGACCCGCGCCGAGGCGTCCGATGTCGCCAACGCGATCCTGGACGGCGCCGACGCGGTCATGCTCTCCGCCGAGTCCTCGGTCGGCCAGTACCCGATCGAGACCGTCAAGACGATGTCGAAGATCGTCGAGGCGGCCGAGGAGGAGCTGCTGTCCAAGGGCCTGCAGCCGCTGGTCCCGGGCAAGAAGCCCCGTACGCAGGGCGGCGCGGTGGCCCGCGCGGCGGCCGAGATGGCCGACTTCCTCAACGGCAAGGCCCTGGTCGCCTTCACCAAGTCCGGCGACACCGCCCGCCGCCTGTCGCGCTACCGCGCGGCCCAGCCGATCCTGGCCTTCACCACGGACGCCGCCACCCGCAACCAGCTCGCGCTGAGCTGGGGCGTGGAGACCTTCGTCGTGCCGCACGTCGAGCACACCGACGAGATGGTCGACCTGGTCGACGCCGAACTGCTGAAGCTCCAGCGCTACAACGACGGCGACACGATGATCATCACCGCCGGCTCGCCCCCCGGCGTCCCCGGCACCACCAACATGGTGCGCGTCCACCACCTGGGCGGGGACCGCGCCTGACGCACGGCGTCCGACGTGAATACGGCTGTGGGCCGCATCCGATTGGGGATGCGGCCCACAGCCGTCTTCCGGTGGTGTGCCCTCAGGGCAGCAGCGGGCACACCTCCGGCCAGGCGTCCAGCTCCCGCACGCGTCAGTCCGTGATCGACTGGTGCAGCCCCGGAATCGTCAGGGTGCCGCCGAACTGGCCCGCCTGGGTGATCTTGACCTTGGTGAAGTACGCGAAGGGGACATTGAGCGGGGGCGGGTGCTCCGGGTCGAAGACGATCGGGATCAGGCCGAAGAGGTTGCCCTGGAGGCGTTCGGTGTACATGGTGACCTTGCCGCCCCGGATCGTGGAGGTCGAGCCCGCGGCCGCCTGGACGTGGTACTTCTTCCCGGCCGGGCCGTCCACGATCTGGTGGAGGTCGCCGATGTCGATGCTGTCGGCGGTGAACTTCAGGGCCTGCTTGGTACGGCCGTCGGGCATCGTGAGGTTGACGACGCCCTCGTAGTCCAGGCCGCGCAGGGTCAGCCCGCTGGACTCCAGGTACCAGGGCTGGTTCGGGACGGTGGCCGGGGGCCGCTCGTCCGTGCCGGCGGCCTTCTTCTCCTCGACGCAGGGGAACGGCTTCTTGCCGTCCGCGTCGGGGGCGCCCGGGCCGGCGCTGCCGCTGGGGGACGGGGAGGCCGACGGCGAGGCGTCGTCCGCCTTGTCCTTGGCGTCCTTCGCCGCGTCCTTCGCGGCCTTCCCGGCCTTGCCGGTGGCGTCCCCGGCCGCTTCGTCCGCCTTGCCGACGGCGTCCTTCAGCGGGTCGGTGGGCTTGGTGGAGGGTTGGTCCGCTGGTTTGCCGGTGCCGGAGTTCCCCGAGGGTGACGGGGACGGCGTCGCGCCGGGGCCGGCCGGCTCGTCCTGGCCGGGGTGGAAGACGTCGTGCAGCTTCTTGCCCACGCCCAGGGGGTCGTACCAGGGGTTCTGCTCCGAGGAGGGAGAGGAGGCCGACGGGGACGGAGTGGGCGCGGGGGCCTTTCCGGCCTTGTCCGGGGAGGGGGAGGGAGTCCGGGAGGAGGTGTCGGAGGACGGGGCGGGTGTGGAGCCCGTACCACCGGCGGCCTGGTCCTTGCCGGGCTTGGCGGACTTGCCGTCCTCGGCCGCCTTGTCCTCGGCTGCCTTGTCCTCGGCTGCCTTGTCCTCGGCCGCCTTGTCCTTGGCCGCTTTTTCCTTCTCGGCCTTGTCCTTGGCGGCCTTCTCCTTCTCGGCCTTGTCCTTCGCCGCCTTGTCCTTCGCGTCCTGCTCCGCCTTGTCGGGGGCGCTGACGCACGGGCCGTTCCTGAAGGGGCTTTCCGGCGGCTGCGGCTTGGCCATCGCCAGCTGCGGGGTCAGGCCCATGCCCATCAGGACGGCGGACGGCATCGCGGCAATGGCGATCGCCTTGCCCGCGGGCACGTGCAGCCGGGTCAGCAGCGGCTTGCGCGGGGCCGCGTGGCGCGGCCCCGTTCTCGCCCCCGGGGCGGCCGCGTTCGTCTCGTGCAGCTCGTCACCCGGCACTGTGCCTCCCGTTCGTCCCGTTGACCGGGCTCGCTCCTGACAGGTCGTCCGGTGTGCCGCCCGCGGGCCGGGCCGGGGTGCCGTCCTCGGGGGCGAGGGGCTTGCCCGGCGCCCAGGAGACCCCCAGCGCGCCGCCGACCAGGCCGAGCACGAAGCCGACCATGAAGGCGCCGAAGTTGGAGACCACCAGGGAGACCAGGGACAGCAGGATCGCCGCCACGCCCGCGAAGACGCGGGAGGCGGGCTGGAACCACATGGTCAGGCCGAGCACGACCAGGAGTACGCCGATGATCAGCGAGCCGGCGCCCGCGGTCGTCGCCATCCGTACGGTCAGGGAGCCGATCGTGAGGTTCGCGTAGGGGATGTACATGATCGGGAATCCGGCCAGCAGCGTCAGCACCCCGCCCCAGAACGGGCGCTGACCCCGCCACTCCCGGAACGAAGTGCGCTTGCGGCCGATGCTCTCGTTCAGCCGTGGTCGCGTGTCGGCGCTCATGTCGTACAGCTCCTCGGGACTGGCTCATCGGTGGTACGTGAGCTGGGGTGCGTGGTGCGGTGGCCGCCGGCGTACGGGTGCGGGGCGCGCGGACGGCGGGCCGCTCCCGCCGCACACCCCCCGCCCCCGTGCGCTCAGGGCGTCAGTAGCACTCGTTCTTGCCGCGGCTGACGTTCATGTGCAGTCCGCTGAGCTTGAACGTGCCGGCCGTGGTGGCCCAGGCACGCTGCTTGACGTCCTCGAAGTGGACCTTCTCGGCCTGCTGGGCGAAGGAGTTGGAGAGGTAGCTCCCCTGGCCGCCCTCGCCAGGCTTGGCCGGACCGGGACCCTTGGTGGTGCTGTCCACCGAGACACCGATGTCCACGTTGGTGAACGTCGCGTTGGTCTGCAGGTCGTCGGCGTCGATGTAGAGCTTCTTCGCCTCGACCCGCGGACCGCCCTTGCCGCCCGCCTTGAGCTGCATCGTCACGTCGCCGAAGATCGGCACCGGCACGACGACCGACTGGCACAGGTTGGTGATCTCCGCGGAGTTCATGCCCACCACGGCGACCGGGTGCTGGCCGTTCTTGCCCTTGTCGAGGGCGCCGTACTGGACGAATCCGTCACCGTCGAGTTCGGACGCGGTGACCTTGAACTGCTGGCCGGAGACGCTGAACGACGCCGCCAGCGCACCCTGCGCGATGGCGACACCGATGGCCGCCGTCGCCGCGACGCTCGGGACCATGACGACCGCGAACCGCTTCCATCTGGTCCCGCCACGAGCCAGGGACTCCATGACTTTCCTCCTTCTCGGACGTACATCTCCGGTTGCGGTCCACGTCTCGGGGAGACGGCGGCCGTACCTGGGATGGGAGAAGTGCTACGTCCTCGGGAAGGAGAGCGCCCGTATCGAAAGGCGTACAGGCGTAGCGCGTTCCGAAGCACCGGCGATCACCCCCGAGCGACAACCACTGGCCACGCTCGCGCGCGGCCCTTGTCGGACAGGCCCTGCCGGGTTGGGCAGGACCCCCCCTGTCCAGGACCGGTGGCGGTGCCGCCGGTCACTCGGTGGGGACCCGTCGCCCCCGCGACGCCGACCGGTTGCCGGGCGGGGGAAACGGACCGAGCGTGGCCGATCGTGGTGCATCGGGAGCCGTCGCACAAGAGGTTCGTTACTTGCGAGTAACGGAGAGATAACCGGCGTGCGACAGCGCGAAATCGGGCACGCACCCAGGGTTGTCGCCAACGGTGACGCGACACGGGGGAATCACGGACAAAAAGCGTCGAATCGCGGCACTGCTCTTACTCCAAGTAACAGCGGCCACGATTACCAAGATTTGGTAAAACGTGGCCGCTGCTGAGGAAGGGGTCTCCGCGCTTCAGGAGGCGCGGGAGACGGAGCGCCGATGACTCAGAAGAGCACCCGCGCCAGTGCCGTACGCGCCGAAATCACCCGCGGGTCCTCGGCGCCGATGACCTCGAAGAGCTCCAGCAGCCGCACCCGCGCGGCCTCGCGGTCGTCGCCGGCCGTGCGCCTGACGGTGTCCACCAGCCGCCCGAAGGCGTCCTCGACGTGCCCGCCGACCAGGTCCAGGTCGGCCGCCTTGATCTGCGCCTGCACGTCGCCCGGGGCGTCGGCCGCGGCCTTGCGCACCTGCTGCGCGTCCAGGCCCTGGACGCGCTGGAGGAGTTCGGCCTGCGCGAGGCCCAGCTTGGCCTCCGGGTTGGCCGGGTCGTCCGCGAGGACGTTCTTGTACGCCTGGACGGCACCGGCGAGGTCGCCGTTGTCCAGCGCCTGGTTCGCGGCCTCCAGCAGCGCGTCGTACGGACCGGCGGGCGCGGGGGCGTCCTCCTGGGGCGCGGCGTCGGCCGGGTCGACCGGCGCGCCCACGATCCCGAACTGCTGCTCGGCGGCCTGGACGAGCTGGTCCAGCACCTGGCGGATCTGCGCCTCCGGGGCCGCGCCCTGGAACAGCGGGATCGGCTGGCCCGCGACGACCGCGAAGACCGCCGGGATGCCCTGCACGCCGAACTGCTGGAACAGCGCCTGGTTGCGGTCGACGTCGATCTTGGCCAGGACGAACTTGCCGGCGTACTCCCCCGCCAGCCGCTCCAGCAGCGGGCCGAGCTGTTTGCACGGCTCGCACCACTCGGCCCAGAAGTCGATGACGACCGGCACCTCGGTGGAGCGCTGGAGGATGTCCTGCTGGAACCCCGCCTCGTCGACGTCGTACACCAGACGGGCGCCACCGGCGGGCTTGCCCGTGCGGGCGGCTTCGGCGCGTGCCTGCTCCGCCTTCTGCTTGGCTTCCCCGGCCGCCTTCACCGCGGCGAGGTCGACGACTCCACTCATGGACATGTTGCGTGGCTGCATGGGCCTATCCTCCCCCCTTCCGCGGACCGTTGCGAAAAGCGGTGCCGAAAATTCACGGTGCGCGAAAAACGCGCGGCGCCGGTCCCGTCCGTGCGGCCCGCCGGTGTGCCGGCGCAGGACGGTGGTGCCGCGTTCCCGCCGGTCCCGGAGGTCCGGCGGATGCCGCGTACGGCCCCGGGTCCCCACCCGCGGCCTGTGGTTGTCGCGTCGGGGCGCGCCGCGTCGGCGGACCCTTTCGCTACGACCCGTAGCGTAACTGTGCGGCGCCCCGGCCCGGCAACCCCTGCCGCGAACCGCGGGAGTGATCTGCCTCACGACGGCGGGCCCACCCTCCCGTACTGGCCGGTATGGTCGCCCGCATGCACCGCTGCCCCCTCACCGGCACCCGCTCCCCCGAGGGCCGTACGGGCCCCAGGGGCCGTACGGGCCGGCCGCGCAGCGCCGAGGCGGACCGCGCGATCCTCGGCGCGACCCGCGCCGCGCTGGTCGAGCTGGGCTGGGGCAAGCTGACGATGAGCGATGTGGCGGCCCGCGCCGGGGTGGCCAAGACGACCCTCTACCGCCGCTGGGCCAACAAGAACGAGCTGGTCGTGGACGCCGTGGCGGTCCTCTTCGACGAACTGGAGCTGCCCGACCGCGGCTGTCTCCAGGCGGACATCGAGGGCGTGGTCCTGCAGTTCGCGTCGCTGCTGGCGCGTCCGGAGACCAAGACGGCGCTGATGGCGGTGGTCGCCGAGTCCACCACCGACGAGGCGCTGCGGCTGCGCATCCGCTCCGCGGTGGTGGAGCGGCAGAAGCGGCTGGTGGTCCTCGGGCGGGAGCGGGCGCAGGAGCGCGGGGAGCTGCCGCCGGACGCGGCCGGCGAGGAGGGCGCGGCGGCGGCCGGGCGGGCGGTGGGCCTGATCTTCGACGTGATCGCGGGCGCGGTGGTGCACCGGGCACTGGTCAGCGCGGAGCCGGTGGACGAGCTGTGGGCGCAGCAGTTCAGCACGCTGCTGCTGGCCGGGCTGGGCGGGCTCGCGGAAACGGAGGCGGGCCCGCCCGGCGCGTAGCGCTCCGGACGGGCCCGGCCGGCCCCGCGGGTCTCAGACCTGGTAGCGGTCCGCCGCGAACAGGTGGACATGCTCCGCCACCCACTCGGACGTCCGCTTCAGGCCCTCCTCCAGGGACACTTCGGGCGTCCAGCCCGCCCATTCGCGTGCCCGCGAATTGTCCGAAAGCAGTCGCTGGACCTCGCTGCCGGCGGGCCGCAGGCGGGAGCCCTCGACCACCACCTCGGCGTCCCGCCCGGACGCGGCGATCAGGGCCCGCGCCAGGTCGCCGATCGAGATCTCGCGTCCCGTACCGAGGTTGACGACCTCGCCGAGCGCCCGGTCGCAGTCGGCCATCGCCAGGAAGCCGGCCGCGGTGTCGGTGACGTAGGTGAAGTCACGGGTCGGGGCGAGCGAGCCGAGCCGGATCTCCCGGGAGCCGGAGTGCAGCTGGGCGAGGATGGTGGGGATCACGGCGCGCGCGGACTGGCGCGGGCCGTAGGTGTTGAACGGGCGCACCACGGTGACCGGCAGTTCGAAGGCGTGCCAGTGGGACAGCGCCATCATGTCCGCGCCGATCTTCGAGGCGGAGTACGGGGACTGCGGCTGCAGCGGGTGGTCCTCGCCGATCGGCGCGGTCAGGGCGGTGCCGTACACCTCGCTGGTGGAGGTGTGCACCATGCGGCGCACGGAGTGCCGACGGCACGCCTCGGCGATGTTCTCGGTGCCCACGACGTTGGTCTGCACATAGGCGCCGGGCGAGTCGTAGCTGTACGGGATGCCGATCAGGGCCGCGAGGTGGAAGACCGTGTCGCAGCCGGCCACCGCGTCGGAGACCCGGCCCGCGTCGCGCACATCGCCCGCGATCATCTCGACCGGGCTGTCCGGCCCCAGGTAGCGCGCGAGGTGGCCCTTCTCGGCGTACGGCTTGTAGTGGACGAAGGCGCGCACCTTCGCGCCGTAGCCGACGAGCTGGTCGACGAGCGTGGAGCCGATGAAGCCCTCGGCGCCGGTGACCAGGACGGTGCGGCCCTTCCAGCGGGCTTCCATGGTGGCGTGGTCGGTGGTGGTCATGCGCTCTCCTTGAAGGTGTGCGGGTAGGGGGCGGAGTGGGTCGCGACGTGGCCGGCCAGCTCCAGGACCTTGGCGGCCAGGAGGTCGGCGGCCTGTGCGTGGGTGCCGGGGTCGGCGGCCTGGCCCATGGCGGCGAGCCGGCCGGGGTCGTCGAGCAGCGGTGTGACGAGCGCGTCCAGGCGCTCCGCGGTGGTCTCGGCGTCCGGCAGCAGCGCGGCGGCGCCCGCGTCGGACAGCACCCGCGCGTTGTGCGTCTGGTGGTCGCCGGGCGCGTGGGGGTACGGCACCAGGACCGCCGGCATGCCGATCGTGGCCAGTTCGGCGACGGTCGCCGAGCCGGCCCGGCACACCACCAGGTCGGCGGCGGCGTAGGCCAGGTCCATCCGGTCCAGGTACGGGACGGCATCGGCGACCGCCGCGCCGCCCGTCGCGACGAGCCGCTCCCGGGTCTCGTCCAGGGCGGCGGGCCCGGTCTTGATCAGCAGCCGCAGGTCGTTGCGGGAGCGGTAGCGGGCCGCGAGCCCCACCGCCGCCGCGGTGAGCCGGGCCGCGCCCAGGCTGCCGCCGTTGACGAGCAGCAGCCGGACGCCTTCCGGTATGCCCAGTTCGCGGCGGGCGCGGGCCCGCAGGGCCGTACGGTCCAGCGTGGCCAGCGGCCCGACCAGCGGCATGCCGACCGTCTCGGCGTGCTCGCCGCCCGCCAGGTGCTCGCGGCTGCGGTCGAAGGCGAGCGCGACGTGCGGGGTGAGCCGGGCGGCGAACTTGTTGGCCCGGCCCGGCACCGCGTTGGACTCGTGGATCAGGCTGGGCAGCCCGGCCAGCCGCGCGCCGACGATGACCGGCGCGCTCGGGTAGCCGCCCATGCCGACGGCGACCTGGGCGCCCTGGGTGCGCAGGATCGAGCGGCACTGGTTGCCGGATCTCAGCAGCGCGGCGGGCAGCAGGTACCGCTTGACGCCGAGCGACGGGTCGAAGGGGATCATGTCCACGGTGTGCAGGCGGTAGCCGGCCTGCGGGATGAGCCGCGTCTCCAGCCCGCGTTCCGTGCCGACGAAGGAGACCACCGCGTCGGGCACCGCCCGGCGCAGGGCGTCCGCGAGGGCGAGCCCGGGATAGATGTGGCCGCCGGTACCTCCCGCACCGATGACAACCGAAAGTGGTGTGCGCATGGCCGCCACGCTCGCGAGGCGCCCTAAGAAGGTTCTAAGACGGACTTTTGGCAGCCTGTGTGCATGCCGTCCACTCCTGCACCGCACCCCGCCGGCCGGAGCGCCGCCCCGCAGCCCGCCGCGCCCCCGCCGAAGATCCTCGTCGTCGACGACGAACCGGAGGTGCGGGCCGCCGTCGAGGACGGCCTGAGCGTGGAGGGGTACGCGGTGCGCGGCGCGTCCGACGGACTCGCCGCGCTCTCCGAGGTCGCCTCCTGGCAGCCGGACGCGATCGTGCTGGACGTGATGATGCCGGTGCTGGACGGCCTGGCGGTGTGCCGGCGGCTGCGCGCGCTGGACGACCGTACGCCGATCCTGGTGCTGACCGCGCTGGACTCGGTCAGCGAGCGGGTGGACGGGCTGGACGCGGGCGCCGACGACTACCTCGTCAAGCCGTTCGCGCTGGACGAGCTGGTGGCGCGCGTGCGCGCGCTGCTGCGCCGTGCCTCGGCCGCGGCGGCCGACGACACCTCGCTGTCCTTCGCCGACCTGGTCGTGGACCCCGTCACGCGTACCGGCCACCGGGGCGGCAGGCCGCTGGAGTTCAGCCGTACGGAATGGGCGCTGCTGGAACTGCTCCTGCTGCACCCCGGGCAGGTGATGCCGCGCGAACTGATCCTGGAGCGGGTCTGGGGCCGCGACTTCGGCCCGGACTCCAACTCCCTCGCCGTGTACGTCGGTTACCTGCGCCGCAAGCTGGAGGCGGACGGCGAGCCGCGGCTGGTGCACACCGTGCACGGCGTCGGCTACCGCCTGGACGAGCCGGACCAGCCGGGCGGGGAGGCCAAGGCCGAGCGGTCCGGCAGGACCCGCAGGCCGGGCCGTGGCGGCAGAACGGGACGGGCGTGAGCGGCCGGCGCGGTCTGGGCACGCGCTGGCGGCGGCGCCGCCCGCTGCGGACGCGGCTGGCGATCGCCACGTCCGCCGCCGTGGCGGTGGTGGCGGTCGGCATCTGCGTGGCGGCGTTCTTCATCACCCGTGACCAGATGACCCGCCAGCTCGACGCCTACCTGGTCCGCACGGCCAGCCAGTACACGGAGGACTTCCGTCAGCAGGGCCCGACGGCCGGGGACACGGGCTGCCAGTACCGGGCCGTCCCCTGCGTCCAGTCGGTCGCCGCCGACCCGTCCAAGGACCCGCGCCAGCCGTACGCGCTGAAGATCGACGACACCGTCCGCGCGGTCGCCGCCGGGCACCAGCTGCCGTACTACGAGAACCAGTCGGTGGCCGGCTGGCCGGTGCGGGTCTACACCACGAAGCTGCGCGGCCGGGACCTGGCGCTCCAGGTGGCGCTGCGTTCGGACATCGTGGACCACGGCGTCGAGAAGACCGCGAAGGCGCTGGCCGGAGCGGGCGGCCTGGGCGTCCTGCTGGCGGCCGGGCTCGGCTACTGGGTCTCGCGTACGGGCCTGGCGCCGGTCGCCCGGCTCACCGCCACCGCCGAACGGATCGCCGCCACCCGCGACGCCCGGCACCGCATCGAACTGCCCCCGGGACCGCCCGGACGCCAGGACGAGATCACCCGGCTGGCCGCCAGCTTCAACACCATGCTCGGCGAGCTGGAACAGTCCGTGGCGGCGCAGCGGCGGCTGGTCGCGGACGCCTCCCACGAGCTGCGCACACCGCTGACCGCACTGCGCACCAACGCCGAACTCCTCGCCCGCTCCGGCCGGCTGACCGACACCCAGCGCGACCGCGCGTCCGGTGCGCTGGGCCGCCAGCTGCGCGAGGTCACCACACTGGTCAACGACCTGATCGAACTGGCCAGGGACGAGGAGCCGCAGCCGCTGGTGGAGCAGGTGCGCCCGGCGGTGCTGCTGGAGCACGCGGTGGAGGCGGCGCGCGGGCACTGGCCGGAGATCGAGTTCACTGTACGGACCGACGAGGCGGCGGCCGGGGCGGCCGTTCCCGGCGTTCCGGCGCGGCTGTCCCGGCTGCTGTCCAACCTGCTCGACAACGCGGCGAAGTTCTCGCCGCCGGGCGGCCCGGTCGAGACCGCGCTGACCGTTTCGGCGGGCGCGCTGGAGCTGACCGTACGCGACCACGGCCCCGGCATCTCGGCCGAGGACCTGCCGCACGTCTTCGACCGCTTCTACCGCGCCGAGGCGGCCCGCGCGCTGCCGGGCTCGGGCCTCGGCCTGGCCATGGCCCGCCAGATCGCCCGCGCGCACCACGCCGAACTGACGGCAGCACAGGCGCCGGGCGGCGGGGCGGTCTTCCGCCTGCGCTTCCCGGCGGGGTAGGGCCAGGACGGAATCGGCGTACTACCCTGGGCCGCAATCACGGCCGGGGCCGTGGACGGAGACCGGCCGGTGCCGGGCGGATCGGGAGGGCAGGCGGTGAGCGTACGCGCGCGTCGTGCGCTGCCGGGCTTCCTGCCCCGCGCGCTGGCCGGGGTGTGGGCCGTGCTGCTGGTTCTGGGCGGTGCGTCCGGGGCGGCGGTGGCTGGTGCGCCCGGGGCGGCCTTGGCCGGCATGCCCGGGGCGGCCTTGGCCGGCATGCCCGGGGCGGCCTTGGCCGGCATGCCCGGGGCGGCCTTGGCCGGCATGCCGGCGGCCTTGGCCGGCATGCCCGGGGCGGCCTTGGCCGGCATGCCCGGGGCGGCCTTGGCCGGTACGCCCGCCACGGTGGCGGCCGGTACGCCCGGTGCAGCCTTGGCCAGTACGCCCGGTACGCCCGCCACGGCCCTGACTGGTACGTCCGGTGCGGCAGAGGCCGCATCCGGCGGTACGGCAGGTGCCGCGTCCGGCCCGCTGGGGCCCGGCCCGCTCGCCGCCTCCAGTCCGGCAGCCGCCACTTCCGGCCCCGTCGGCACCGCTTCCCAGCCATCGTCCAGCGCACCCCAGGCACTCACCGCGCACTCCACGCCCGCCCATCCCCGGGCCGACGCCCGGACCACGCCCGACCGCCCGGTGGCGCGCCAGTCCGCCACCGCCCACGTCCACGCGGTCCTCCCGCACCCGCGCTTCCCGGGCCTGCCGGGTGCGCTGCCGTCCGCGGCCCCCGCGCCGCGCCACTCCCCCTTCGGGTACGGCGAGACCGTCGGCCCCCGCCAGGAACGGGCGCCGCCCGGAACCCGGTACTCCCCGCGCAGCCCGCGCGCCCCGCCCTTCGTACGGAGCAGCTGACGCCCCAGGCGCCCGGCCGCCCGCAGCACCGGCATGCCCCGCGACGCCCCGCGCGCCGCGGCGGACCGGTGCGCGCCGCCGCCCGGCGCTCCGCCTCCGTATCCCTGAAGGGGAGACCCATGCCGTCCCGCGCACCGTCGCGGCGTCACTGGCGTGCGCTGCTCGCGCTCGCCGCCGTCGCCGTGTCGCTGTTCCTCGCCCTGACCACGCCCGCCCGCCTCGGCCTCGACCTGCGCGGCGGCACCCAGATCGTCCTGGAGACCAAGGACTCGCCCACCGCACGCGCCGACTCCGCCGCCACCGACCGGGCCCTGGAGGTGCTGCGGCAGCGGGTCGACGCGCTCGGCGTCGCCGAACCGTCGCTGTCCCGCTCCGGGGAGAAGCGCATCGTCGCCGAACTGCCCGGCGTACGGGACCCGAAGGAGGCCGTCGAGGTCATCGGCCGTACCGCGCAGCTCACCTTCCATCCCGTCCTCGGGACCACGCAGGACCCGAAGGGCACGCCGGAAGCGAAGGCCAAGGGAGACCGCACCCGTGTCCTCCCCGACCCCGACGCCCCCGGCCGGGCCCTGCGGCTCGGCGCGCCCGCGCTGACCGGCGAGGGCGTCAAGGACGCGGAGGCCGTCTTCGACGCGCAGGGCGGGCGCGGCTGGACCGTCGACCTGGCCTTCCGGGGCGCCGCCGCCGACGCCTGGGCGCGGGTCACCGGCCAGGCGGCGTGCGCGGCGCCCGGCGATCCGGCGCGGCGGGTGGCGATCGTCCTGGACGACAAGATCATATCGGCGCCCGGCATGCAGCAGAGCGTGCCCTGCAAGACCGGGATCGCGGGCGGCAACGCGCAGATCACCGGCGGGTTCGGTGACGCCGAGGCCCGCGACCTGGCGGCCCTGGTCAAGGGCGGCGCCCTGCCGGTGCCCGTCGAGGTCGTCGAACAGCGCACTGTCGGCCCGACGCTGGGCGCCGACGCCATCGAGGCCAGCGCCACCGCCGCGGTCATCGGCCTGCTGTGCACCGGCGCGTTCGTGATCGTCGTCTACCGGCTGCTGGGCGCGCTGGCCACGGTGGCCCTCGCCGCGTACGGGCTGCTCTCGTACGCCGTGCTGGTCGCCCTGGGCGCCACCCTCACCCTCCCCGGGCTCGCCGGTTTCGTGCTGGCGATCGGCATGGCGGTGGACGCCAACGTGCTGGTCTTCGAACGGGCCCGGGAGGAGTACGCGCGCCGCGCGGCCCGCTCCGGCGGGGATCTGCGGCGCCCGCTGCGCGAGGGCTTCGGCAAGGCGTTCAGCGCGATCATCGACTCGAACGTGACCACGCTGCTCGCCGCCGGCCTGCTGTTCTTCTTCGCCACCGGCCCGGTCAAGGGCTTCGGTGTGACCCTGTCCATCGGCGTGCTGGCCTCGATGGTCTCCGCGCTGGTCATCACCCGGGCGCTGGCGGAGTGGGCGGTGCGCCGGCGCTCCGTGCAGCGGCGGCCCGCGCTCACCGGGATGGCGTCCGAGGGGCGGGTACGGCACTGGCTGGCCCGCCGCGAGCCGCGGCTGATGCGGCACCGCCGCACCTGGCTGGGCATCGGCGCCGGTCTGCTGCTGTTCGCCGTCGCCGGGATCGGCATCCGCGGCCTGGAGTTCGGCGTCGAGTTCACCGGCGGACGGCTCGTCGAGTACAGCACCAGCCGTACGGTCGACGCCGGGACGGCGCGCGCAGCGGTCGCCGACGCGGGCTTCCCGCGCGCGGTCGTCCAGGAGTCGGGCGACGGCGGCATCACCGTACGGACCGAGCGGCTGACCGACGCCGAGCAGGACCGTATCCGCACGTCCCTCCAGAAGCCCGGCGGCACGGTCGAGGTCGAGCGGGACGAGAAGATCGGGCCCAGCATGGGCAGCGAGCTGCGCGGCAAGGCGCTGATCGCGCTGGGCATCGCGGTCGCCGCCCAGCTGGTCTATCTGAGCATCCGGTTCCGCTGGACGTTCGCGACGGCGGCGGTGCTCGCCATGGTGCAGGACGTGGTGCTGGTGGTGGGCCTGTTCGCCTGGCTGGGCAAGCCGGTGGACAGCGTCTTCCTGGCGGCGCTGCTGACCGTCGTCGGCTACTCCGTCAACGACACGGTGGTGCTCTTCGACCGCGTACGGGAGCTGCGGCGCGGCGCCAAGGGCGACCGGGCGGCGCGCGGTCCGGAAGGGCTGGCCCGGCTCGCGGACCGGGCGATCGTGCAGACCGTGCCGCGCACGGTGAACACCGGCATGGGCGCCCTGTTCGTCCTCGCCGCCCTCGCGGTGCTGGGCGGCGACTCGCTGGCCGACTTCTCCGTGGCGCTGCTCGCGGGCGTCCTGTTCGGCATCGCCTCGACCGTCTTCACCGCCACCCCGGCCGCCGTCCTCCTGGAAGGCCGCCACCCGGCCCCGGACGCGCCGGTCTCCCGGCCGCGCGACAAGGCCAGGACGGGGACGGGGGCGGTGGTCTGACACGGCACCGGGGGCGGGACCGCACGGCCCCGCCCCCGGTACGTACTGCCTCTAGAAGCCCGCGGGCTCCGTGTACACGCCCCACTCGTCGCGGAGCACGTTGCAGATCTCGCCGAGCGTGGCCTCGGCCCGTACGGCCTCCAGCATCGGTTCGATCATGTTGCCGCCGTCGCGCGCGGCGGCGAGCATGGCGTCCAGCGAGGAGCGCACCTGGGCGTCGTCGCGGGCCGCCTTGCGGTCACCGAGCACCCGTACCTGCTCGCGCTCGACCTCGTGGCTGACGCGCAGGATCTCCAGGTCGCCGGTGACCGAGCCGTGGTGGCAGTTGACGCCGACGACCTTCTTCTCGCCCTTCTCCAGCGCCTGCTGGTACTGGAAGGCGGACTCGGCGATCTCGCCGGTGAACCAGCCGTCCTCTATGCCGCGCAGGATGCCGGAGGTGATGGGGCCGATCGGGTGTTGTCCGCCGGGCACCGCCCGGGTGCCGCGCTCCTTGATCTGCTCGAAGATCTTCTCGGCGTCGGCCTCGATCCGGTCGGTCAGCGCCTCGACGAACCACGAACCGCCCAGCGGGTCCGCGACATTGGCGACGCCGGTCTCCTCCATCAGCACCTGCTGCGTGCGCAGCGCGATCTCCGCGGCCTGCTCGCTGGGCAGGGCGAGGGTCTCGTCCAGCGCGTTGGTGTGCAGGGAGTTGGTGCCGCCGAGGACCGCGGCGAGCGCTTCCACGGCCGTACGGACGACGTTGTTGTACGGCTGCTGGGCGGTCAGCGAGACGCCGGCGGTCTGCGTGTGGAAGCGCAACCACTGCGCCTTCTCGCTGGTGGCGCCGTACACGTCGCGCATCCAGCGGGCCCAGATGCGGCGGGCCGCCCGGAACTTCGCGATCTCCTCGAAGAAGTCCACATGGGCGTCGAAGAAGAAGGACAGGCCGGGCGCGAAGGTGTTCACGTCCAGGCCGCGGGAGAGGCCCAGCTCGACGTAGCCGAAGCCGTCGGCGAGGGTGTACGCCAGCTCCTGCGCGGCCGTCGCGCCTGCCTCGCGGATGTGGTAGCCGGAGACCGACAGCGGCTTGTACGCGGGGATAGAGCGCGCGCAGTGCTCCATCAGGTCGCCGATCAGGCGCAGGTGGGGCTCGGGCGGGAAGAGCCACTCCTTCTGCGCGATGTACTCCTTGAAGATGTCGGTCTGGAGCGTGCCGTTCAGGACGCCCGGGTCCACGCCCTGGCGCTCGGCGGCGACCAGGTACATGCAGAAGACCGGGACGGCCGGGCCGGAGATCGTCATCGAGGTCGTCACCTCGCCCAGCGGGATGTCCTTGAACAGGACCTCCATGTCGGCGGCGGAGTCGATGGCGACGCCGCAGTGGCCGACCTCGCCGAGCGAACGCGGGTCGTCGGAGTCGCGGCCCATCAGGGTCGGCATGTCGAACGCGACCGAGAGGCCGCCGCCGCCGGCCTTGAGGATCATCTTGTAGCGCTCGTTGGTCTGCTCGGCGTTGCCGAAGCCCGCGAACTGGCGGATGGTCCACGTACGGCCGCGGTAGCCGGTCGGGTACAGCCCCCGGGTGAACGGGTACTCACCGGGCCAGCCGATGCGCTCGAAGCCGTCGACGGTGTCGCCGGGGCGGGGGCCGTAGACCGGCTCGACGGGATCGCCGGAGAGCGTGGTGAAGTCCGCGTCCCGCTTGCGGGCGGAGTCGTACCGGGCCTGCCAGCGGCGGCGGCCCTCTTCGATGGCTTCAGCGTCCATACCGACAAATTTACTTGGACGTCCTAGTAATTGTCGATGGCAAGCCGGGGACGCCCTTCGGGCGGTCCCGTGAAGAGCAGGGAAAGCGCAGGTGGGACGGGTCACAGCGAAAAACGCCGGCCGGGACGGCTCCCGGCCGGCGCACCGCCGTGCGGGTCTCAGACCTTGGCGGGCTGCGGCGTACCGTCCGCGACCAGCGGCTCCATCTCGCGGACGACCTTGCGCTCGACGAAGAAGGCGGCGGTCGGGATGGTGCCGGAGATCAGCACCCACAGCAGCTTGCCGAACTTCCACTTCGCCTTGGAGCCCAGGTCGAAGGCGAAGACCAGGTAGATGATGTACAGCACACCGTGGATCTGGGAGACCACGAGGGTCAGGTCCTTGCCCGTGCCGAAGCCGTACTTGGCCACCATGCAGGCGCACAGGACGAGGAGCATCACGGCAGTGACGTAGGCCATCACCCGGTAGCGGGTCAGCACGCTTCGTTTCATGGTCCGAGCGTAACCGCCCGTTCCGGTGCGATCTTCGCCGCCCCTACCACGGATCAGTCGTCCTTGAAATCCCCGGCCGCCACCCGCAGCGGACGCAGCAGCGCGAAGATCTCCGCGCACTCCTCGGCGTCGTAGGCGCCCAGGCCGAAGTCCATCGCCATCAGGTCGCGGGTGGCCGCGTCGCAGACCTCGCGCCCCTTGGGGGTGATGGAGGCCAGCGTGCCGCGCCCGTCGTTGGGGTTCGGCCGCTTGTCGACCAGGCGGGCTTTCACCAGCCGGTCCACGGTGTTGGTCACCGAGGTCGGGTGGACCATCAGCCGCTCGCCGATCTTCGACATGGGCAGTTCGCCCGCCTTGGAGAAGGTGAGCAGCACCAGCGCCTCGTACCGGGCGAACGTCAGGCCGTACGGCTTGAGCACCGCGTCCACCTCGGACAGCAGGATCTGATGGGCGCGCATGACCGAGGTGATGGCGGCCATGGACGGCACGGCGCCCCATCGCTGCTGCCACAGTTCATCGGCGCGTGCGATGGGGTCGAAGGCAAGGCTGAGCGGCTTCGGCACGCCACCGACCCTACCGGTCGGTCATATCGTGGTCAGCCCTGTCTCGCTTTTCGGTACGCGTCCTGTTCACTCCGCGGGCCCGGCGAGCACGGGCCGGCCGGCGCGGGTCCGCCGCACCTCTGCCACCACCAGCAGCACGCACACCACCCCCACCACCCCGCCCGCCGGCATCGCCACCCACAGGGGCGCGTACTCCGCGGCGACGCCCGCCGCGCCCATCCCCAGGCCCATGATCGTCATACGGCCCGCCTGCATCACCGTCATGGCCTGCCCCAGCAGCTCGTCGGGGACGGCGGCGACGAACCAGCGGTCCACGCCGAAGTTGTACGCGATACCGGTGCCGGTCAGGACCAGCAGCACCACCGCCCAGCCCAGCGACGGCCGCGCGGCGAAGCCGAGGGACGGCAGGACGCAGAAGACGCCCAGCGGGAACGTCAGCCGGGCCCGGGCGCGCGGGCCGAGGAACGTGCCGACCAGCGTCTCGGCGGTGATCGCGCCCACCGGCATGGCGCACATCAGCAGCCCCGCGCCTGCCGGTCCCACGCCGAGCAGGTCCGCGTACGGGATGAGCAGCGCCTCGGGGACGACGACGAACGTCGGCGGCAGCCAGGTCAGCAGCAGGAGCGCCCGGATGCGGCGGTCGGCCAGCAGGCGGCGGGTCCCGGACAGCGAGGTGCCCAGCAGCGCGCCGCGGGCCGTGCGGCGCGCGGGCCGGGCGCGGGTGCCCAGGCGCAGCAGCAGCGCCGAGCCGAGGAACGTACCGGCCGTGATGGCGAGCACCGTGCCGGGCGTCACCGCGGCCAGCAGCAGCCCGCCGGCCGCGAAGCCGACGAGCTGCGCGCTCTGGTTGACGATGCGGATCAGCGAGCGGCCCAGGACGAAGAGGTCGCCCTCCCCCAGCACA
The DNA here is from genome assembly GCF_001279365.1 of Streptomyces sp. NRRL F-5755. Lineage (NCBI taxonomy): Bacteria > Bacillati > Actinomycetota > Actinomycetes > Kitasatosporales > Streptomycetaceae > Streptomyces > Streptomyces sp. NRRL F-5755. Next base: position 33,386 of record NZ_LGCW01000305.1, read on the forward strand.
TCGCCGAGCGTCGCGGCGCGCGTGCCCGCGAAGACGGGGGCGATGGCGGCGGTCGCGCAGCGCAGCGCCAGCAGCACCGCGACCGGCGTGCCCGGGACGACCATCGCGGCGGCGCAGCCCGCGCACAGCAGGTCGCAGACGACGAGGACGCGGCGGGCCGGACAGCGGTCGGCGATCGCGGAGAGCAGCGTGCCGCCGATGACGTACGGCAGCAGGCCGAGCGCGAACGTCAGCGCGCTGAGCAGGGGCGATCCGGTGAGCCGGTAGACCAGCACGGACAGCGCGAGCTCGCAGACGACGACGCCGAGGGCGGACAGGAGGTGCGCGGCGAAGACGGAGCGGAATTCGGGGACGGCGAAGACGAGGCGGTATCCGGTGCCTGGGGACGACGGGGCCGGGGCCGTGGGCTCCGGTGGCGCGGCCGGGTCCGGGCACGGTTCGGTGGGGCCCGTGGCGGCGGGCCCGGAAGGCGTCGGCATGACGGCAGCGTGCCGGGCCGGTCCGTAGGGCCCCAGTCTTTCGGCGACAGCCGAATCCAGGGGACGACCGGCCGCAGGGCGGGAAGAGTGGGGGTGTGAGGAAAGGGGGGCCGCGGCCATGCCGCTGGACATGCGCTTCGGCGCGGAGGACCTGCTGCGCATCCGCTTCGCCATCTCGCCGCTGTGCGAGACGCACGAGGCCGTACGGACGCTGTTACGCACCGACCGGCACGGCTACCACCTGCCCTGGCTGCGGCGGATGCGCGCCGCGGTGGCGGGACTGGACCTGTCCGCGCTGTGGCTGCTGATGCCGTCCCCGAACCCCGGCTACACCCCGGACTTCCTGGGGCCGCCGCCGCAGTCGTCGCTCGCGCCGTTCGAAGAGGAGCTGGCGCGCGTACGGGCCACGGACCCGGCCATCGCCCACGCGGAGCTGGCCAAGTCGCTGGCCTGTACGCCGGGCGCGGCCGAGTCCCCGCGGGGCCGGGCGATGCTGGCGGACCCGGCCGCCGCCGTACAGGAGCTGGCCGATGTCACCGAGCGGGCCTGGCGCGCGCTGCTGGAGGCGGACTGGCCGCGGCTGCGCGCGCTGCTGGAGGCCGAGGTCGCCTACCGGTCGCGGCAGCTGGCGGGCGAAGGGCTGGAGAAGCTGTTCGCGGACCTCAGCCCGCGGATCACCTGGTCGGACGGCACCCTCACGGTCCGCACCCGCGCCCGGTTCCTCCAGATCCAGGACCTGGACGGCCGGGGCGTGCTGCTGATGCCGAGCGTCTTCGTATGGCCCGACGTGGTCAGCGCGTACGAGCCGCACTGGCAGCCCACCGTGATCTACCCGGCGCGCGGCATCGGCGGGCTGTGGCACGAGCCGCGGACCGGGCGGGCGCTGGCCCGGCTGCTCGGCGTGAACCGGGCGGCGGTGCTCACCGCGCTGGACGAGCCGGCGTCCACCACGGCGCTGGCGCACCGGCTGGGCCTGGCGCCGTCCTCGGTGTCCGCGCAGCTGTCCGTGCTGCGCGACGCCGGACTGCTGACGTCGCGCCGGCACGGGCACCAGGTGCTGTACGAGCGCACGCCGCTGGGCATCGCGCTCAGCGCGGGCGGCCCGCGGCCGGGCTGAGCGCGGAACCGGCGCTCAGTCCTCGCGGCCCGCCGCGAGGTGGCGCTCGACGGTCTCGACCTTGGAGGTCAGGCCGTCGGTGACGCCGGGCCTGATGTCGGCCTTCAGGACGAGCGAGACCCGCCCGGCGCGCGCCTCGACGGCGGCCACGGCGCGCCTGACGACGTCCATGACCTCGTCCCACTCGCCCTCGATGGACGTGAACATGGCGTCGGTGCGGTTGGGCAGCCCGGACTCGCGGACCACCCGTACGGCGTCGGCGACGTACTCCCCGACGTCCTCACCGACCCCCAGCGGGCTGACCGAAAATGCGACGATCATGCGTTGACCACGCCTTCCCGGCGGGCGCGGGCGGCGATCACGCTGGCCTCGGCCTCCCGCTTGAGCTTGCGCTCGGCGAAGAAGCCGCCGGTGGGCAGGACGGAGAGCACGAAGTAGAGGGCGGCGGTCTTGAACTGCCACTTGGTGCGGCTCCAGGCGTCCAGCCAGAAGACCACGTAGAGGATGAACAGGATGCCGTGCACCATGCCCATCACCATCACGCCGTCGAAGCTGGTGGTCCGCTTGAGGACCGAGCAGACGAGCAGCAGCAGGAAGGAAACCGCCTCGGGGGCGGAGACCAGGCGGAGCCGGCGCAGGGCGGATGCGGTCTTGATGTCCACGGGAACCTCGTTCGGGTGGCAGGTGGCGGCACGGTGCGCTTGTGCGGCATTTCACAAGAGCGTCACCATTGTGGCAGGCCCGTAAAGGATCACTGTTCAGGGGTCGGCGCGCCGGTTACCTTCGATCCCGTGGCTCAGTTTCGGCTCCAGGGGAGCAAAGTGCTCGCCGTCGACATGACGGGCGATGCCGTCAAGGCGAAGAACGGCTCGATGGTCGCCTACGACGGCCAGATGACGTTCAAGAAGATGACCGGCGGCGGTGACGGGCTGCGCGGCATGGTCACCCGCCGGCTGACCGGCGAACAGATGGAAGTGATGGAGGTGAAAGGTCACGGCACCTGCTACTTCGCCGACCGCGCGAGCGAGATCAACCTCGTGCAGCTGCACGGCGAGAAGCTGTACGTGGAAGCCAGCAACCTGCTGTGCACGGACGCCGCGCTGCGCACCGGCACCACCTTCACCGGGCTGCGCGGCGCCTCCCAGGGCAACGGCCTGTTCACCACCACCGTCGAGGGCAGCGGTCAGGCCGCGCTCATCTCGGACGGCCCGGCGGTGGTGCTCCGCGTCACCAAGCAGTACCCGCTCCAGGTCGACCCGGGCGCGTATGTCGCCCACACCGGCGACCTCAAGCAGCACTTCCAGTCCGGGGTGAACTTCCGCACCTTCATCGGAGAGGGCTCCGGCGAGTCCTTCCAGATCCGCTTCGAGGGCGAGGGCCTGGTGTACGTACAGCCCAGCGAGCGCAACACGGTCGGCGGTGAGCTCTGATGCCGTTCACCATGGTCAACTCCCGTATGGTGCGCGCACAGGTCTCCCCGGGCCGGCGGATGTTCAGCCAGCGCGGCGCGATGCTCGCCTATCAGGGGGACGTCAGTTTCACCCCGAACATCCAGGGCGGCCAGGGCGGCATCGGCTCGATGATCGGCCGGCGGATCGCCAACGAGGCGACTCCCCTGATGACCGTGGAAGGCAGTGGCACCGTCCTCTTCGGGCACGGCGGCCACCACGTCCACGTCGTCGACCTGACCGGCGACACCCTCTACGTCGAGGCGGACCGGCTGCTCGCCTTCGACGGGACGCTCCAGCAGGGCACGATGTTCATGGGGTCGCAGGGCGGCGTGATGGGCATGGTGCGCGGCCAGGTCACCGGCCAGGGACTGTTCACCACGACCCTCAAGGGGCAGGGCGCGGTGGCCGTGATGGCGCACGGCGGCGTCATCGAACTGCCCATCACCCCGCAGCGTCCCGTGCACGTCGACCCCCAGGCGTACGTGGCGCACCGCGGCGACGTCCGCAACAAGCTTTCCACGGCGCTGGGCTGGCGCGACATGGTCGGCCGCGGCTCGGGAGAAGCGTTCCAGCTGGAGCTGTCCGGCCAGGGCACCGTCTACGTACAGGCGTCGGAGGAGAAACTGTGACCGGTCCCGTGGTTTTCGACCCCCACACCCTCCCCTCGGACGACAACGTCAACGACTACACCTTCAGCGTCGACCTGAACGGCCAGTGGTTCCTGCAGAAGGGGAAGATGATCGCCTACTACGGGCGGATCGACTTCCAGGGCATCGGACACGGCGCGCTGGACCGCCTGGTCGCCCACAGCTTCCATTCGCCATTGCACGCGGCGGACTGGGTCGTGGCCGAGGGCCAGGGCAAGATGCTCCTCGCCGACCGGGCGTTCGACGTGAATTCCTATGATCTGGAAGACGGCAACCTGACCATTCGCTCGGGCAACTTGCTTGCCTTTCAGCCATCTCTGTCGCTGAAGCAGTCGATCATCCCGGGCTTCCTCACACTCATCGGCACCGGCAAGTTCGTGGCCGCCTCCAACGGTCCGGTGGTCTTCATGGAACCGCCGATCCGGGTGGACCCACAGGCCCTGGTGGGCTGGGCCGACTGCCCCTCGCCGTGCCACCACTACGACCACCAGTACCTGCGCGGATTCCTCGGCGGCATCCGGGCGCACACCGGCCTGGGCGGGGTCTCCGGCGAGGAGCACCAGTTCGAGTTCGTGGGGGCGGGCACGGTGCTGCTCCAGTCCACCGAGCAGCTGATGCCCGAGCTGCCCACGGGTGAGGTCGTATCCGAGGCGGGGGTACCGGGCGGGGGCGGCGGACAGGGCGAGGCAACTCGCCAAAGTGGCTCACAACTGCCGCAGCTGCCGGGCGGGCTGGGGGGCCTCCAGCGCCGCTTCGGGCTGTGAGCGGTAGTCTGCGGACGGTGACCTCGAACGTCTGAGCAAGCGCCCGGCCGAGCGCCTGAGCCATGTCACAGCCATGACTTAATTCGATATTCAACTTCCACGGGTAGAATTCATTCATGACGACCGACAGCGACACTCCCTGGCTGACCGACCAGGAGCAGCGTGCCTGGCGCACCCACCTGGACGTCAGCAGGCTGCTGATGCACCAGCTGGAGCGGGACCTGCAGCCGTTCGGACTGACCAACAACGACTACGAGATCCTGGTCAACCTCTCCGAGGCCGAGGACCGGCGGCTGCGCATGAGCGATCTGGCCGCCGCCACCCTGCAGTCCAAGAGCCGTCTGTCCCACCAGATCACCCGTATGGAGAACGCCGGCCTGGTGCGCCGCGAGAGCTGCGAGTCCGACCGCCGCGGGCTGTACGCGGTGCTCACGGACGAGGGCTGGGACACCATGCGCCGGGTCGCGCCGCACCACGTCGCCTCCGTGCGGCGCCACTTCATCGACCTGTTCACCACGCAGGACCTGGAAGCGCTGCGCACGTCCCTGACGCCGGTGGCGGAGCATCTGCGGGGCCGGCGGGGGAAGATCTGACGGGCTGACGAGTGCGCCGTCGGGGGGACGGTACGTCTGACAGCCACGCCGTCGGATGACGGTACGTGACCGGGGACCCGTACGTGACCGGGCGCCGCGTGGCCGGTTGCGGCGCCCAGGGAGCGGGACGCTACGCCGGACGGCCGGGCCGCTACGCCACCGGCAGGCGTAGTTCGAAGACCGAGCCCGTGCGGACAGTCAGCGTGCCACCGTGCCGCTCGGCTACGTCACGGGCGATGGCGAGGCCCAGTCCGGCCCCGCCGTCGTCACGGCTGCGGGCGTCGTCCAGCCGGACGAACCGCTCGAAGATCCGCTCCCGTTCCTCCGGCGGCACCCCGGGCCCGTCGTCCTCGACCCGCAGCACGGCCCACTCCCCCTCGCGCGCCACACTCGCCCGTACGGACTCCCGCGCGTGCCGCTGCGCGTTGTCCAGCAGGTTCCCCAGCACCCGCCCGAGCTGACCGCGCGACCCGGCGACCTCCACGCCCGCAAGCTCGCCCACCTCCACGGCGATCCGGTCGCCCACCCGCTGCGAGACCTCCTCGCGCACCAGCGCCGCCAGGTCGATCCGCGCGTCCGCCGGCCGCTCCCCCGCGTCCAGCCGCGCCAGCAGCAACAGGTCCGCCGCCAGGTTCTGCAGCCGTACGGCGTCCTCCACGGCGCCCGGCGTGTCCAGCAGCTCCGGATGCGCGATGCCCACCTCAAGCTGCGTCCGCAGGCTCGCGATCGGGCTGCGCAGCTCGTGCGAGGCGTCCGCGACGAACCGCCGCTGCCGCTCCACCGACTCCTGGAGCGCGCCCAGCGTCTCGTTGGTCGTCCGGGCCAGCCGGTCGATCTCGTCCCGCGAGCCCGGCTCCGGCACCCGCCGCGACAGATCCGTACTGGCCGTGATCGCCGCCATCTCCCGGCGGATGCCCTCCACCGGGCGCAGCGCCCGCCGCGTGACCAGCCAGGTCACCCCGGCCACGACCAGCAGCAGGCAGGGCAGCCCGATGAGCATCGCGGTGCGCACCGAGCCCACCGCCTCCCGCTCGGCCGCCAGCGGCGCCCCGGCCCGTACGACGGCCTTGGCGCCCTGGGTGTCCTTCGCCTCGACGGTGGCGAACCGGTAGTCCGCCGTACGGTGGCCGACCGTCGCCGTACCGCCGGTGTGCCGCGCCTTGTCCTCGACCTCGCCCGGCTTGATCTCGCGGTCGTCGTCATCGTCGTCGGAGTCGCGCGGCTGCCCGGTGGGCGGCGTCTGCTGCGCGGTGACGGCCTTGCCGTCCACCGCCCGTACGTCCTCGCCCGCCGCCAGCACCCGGCCGTCCTCGGACAGCACCACCACCGGGCGGTCGTCGCCGTCGGGGAGGTCCAGCTTGCCGTACGGCTTGCCGGTCGCGATCTGCGTGGCGACCTCGCGGGCGGCGTTCTCCGCCTGGAGGTCGGCCTGGCCCACGAGGTTGTTCTTGAGGACCAGGAGGAGGGCGGTGCCGGCGGCGACCAGGGCGACCGCCACGACGAGCGAGGCGCCCAGCGCCGCCCGGACCCGTACCTTTCCGATGACCCTACGCACCCGGCACCAGCCGGTACCCGGCGCCGCGCACCGTCTGGATCGCCGCGGCGCCCAGCTTGCGGCGCAGCGCGCTCACGTACACCTCGACGATGTTGTTGTCGCCCTCGTACGCGAAGTCCCACACGTGCTCCAGGATCTCGGCCTTGGAGACCACGTCGCCCGCGCGCAGCGCCAGTTGCTCCAGCACGGCGAACTCCTTGGCGGTCAGCGTCACCTCCACGCCGGCCCGCTCCACGCGGTGCGCGCCCTGGTCGATGCTCAGCTCCCCCACGCGCAGCACGGGCAGCGCCGTCCGCCCGCGGCGGCGCAGCAGCGCCTTCACGCGGGCCACCAGCACCACGTACGAGAACGGCTTCGTCAGGTAGTCGTCCGCGCCGGTGTCCAGCCCCTCGGCCTCGTCGTACTCGCCGTCCTTGGCCGTCAGCATCAGCACCGGCACCTCGTTGCCCGCCGCGCGCAGGGCGCCGCACACGCGGTAGCCGTTCATTCCCGGCAGCATGATGTCCAGGATCACCAGGTCGTACGTGCCCTCGCCCGCCCGGTGCAGGCCCTCCAGGCCGTCGTGCACCACATCGACCGCGTACCCCTCGGCCCGCAGTCCCCTGGCCAGGGACAGGGCCAGTCGCTTCTCGTCCTCCACGATCAACAGGCGCATGCGCCCACGATGCCACTGCTCACCTGAAGCCCGCTTCAGGTGGCTTCAGGTCCGCTTCAGGTCGGCCGCGCCACGGTGGATCACGTCATCGAGCAGGACCTCACCTCATGGATCGGGGAGATATCGCTATGAAGCGCAACATCGTCATTGCCACCGTTGCCGCGGCCGCGCTGATCGGCGGCGGGACCGCCACCGCCGTGGCCTTCGGCGGCTCCGGGGCGTCGGATGCGTCGTCCACGGCGGGCGCGTCGTCCGCGTCGTCCGCGTCCACGCCGCGGTCCAGTGTCAGCGTGCCGGACGACGACGTGAACGAGGACGCGCGGGAGGCCAAGGCCGCGACCGTCTCCGCGCCGCAGGCCGCGGCGGCCGCGCTGAAGGCCACGCCCGGCACGGTCACCGGCATCGACCTGGACCAGGACCGGCCCGGTCTGGTCTGGGAGGTGGACGTGCTCGGCAAGGACAACAAGTGGCACGAGGTGACGCTCGACGCCGGCAACGCGAAGGTTCTGAACCAGCGCGTTGAGCACGAGGACGACGACGATCACGGTGTCGCGCGTGCGCGTGCCGAGCTGAAGGGGGCGTCCGTCGGTGCGGTGGCGGCTGCGGAGAAGGCGGCTGCTTCGTACGGGACGGTGACCTCCGTGGACCTGGACGACGACCACCGCAGCAGCGCTGTGTGGGAGGTCGAGACCGTCACGAAGGACGGCAAGGAGCACAAGCTGAACGTCGACCCGCGGTCGGGGAAGGTGTCGGTCGCGCCGCGGGACGGTGACGCCGATGGCGCCGACGACTGAGGGTTCGCGGCTTTTGTGACGTCGCGGCTTGAGCCTCACGCAGCGTGAGGCTCTACGGTCCCGGGTCATGAAGATTGTTGTGCATGACACGGCGTCCGCCATGGCCGAGCTCCTCCGGCGCCCGCTGGAGGAGCGGCCCGACGCCCTGCGGGACATGCTCAGCCCGCTGCAGGACGCGATGTCCGTCGGGGGCGTCGACCTGATGCAGATGCATGAGATGGGCTGCGGCTTCCGGATCGACCGGGAGGATCCGCGCTACCTGGCCGCCCTGGAGCGGATGCGGGGCGCGCGGGTGTGGGAACGGGTGGAGGAACAGCTCGGTGCGGCGTGGGAGCGGCTGCGGCCCGTCGTCGCGTCGGGGCTCCGGGCCGCCGACACGGTGCATGTGGTGCTGGTGCTCGGTGATCCGGACGATGACCTGCTGATGCGTAATGCCGGGTACACCGGGCTGGGCGGGTTTCCGGGGGCGATTCATCTGACGATGTGGCCCACGGAGGTCAGCCTGGCGAAGATCGGGTATGCCGCGGCGCATGAGCTGCACCACAACGTGCGCTACGCGAATGTGGTCTGGGATCCGGTGGCGGTCACGGTGGGCGAGCAGGTGGTGGCTGAGGGGCTGGCCGAGGCGTTCGTGCGGGAGGTGGCGGGGGCGGAGGCGATGGGGCCCTGGGCCACTGCGCTGTCGGGGGCGGAGCTGGATGCTGCGTACGGGACGGTTGTGGGGGCGGTCGATGTGGCGGGGATGGGGAATCTGCCGCCGTATGTGTACGGGGATGCGGTTGCTCGGCGTATGGGGCTTACGCCTGTCGGGTTGCCGGATAACGCTGGGTATGCGGTGGGGTTGCGCATCGCGGATGCGCATCTGGGTGCTTCGGGGGTGAGTGCGGCGGAGAGTGTGGGCTTGTCGGCTCGGGAGGTTCTTACGAGTGCGGGGGTGGTTACTGAGGCGTGACCCCGGCGGGGGTTCGCCTTGGCGCTTTGGGTTCGGTGGGTGGGGGCTCGGGGCCCCGCTGACGGGGTCTCTCTCCCCCAGCCTCCGGCCGGGGGTGCCCCCACGTTGCCTGGAGCGGCCGAACAGTTTGGACGCAACCGGGGCTTCGGTCGCCTGCGGTGAGACCCCTACGTGTCCCCGAGCCCGGTCCGTTTGCGGCTTTCCCGCCACCGTGGCTGGGGTCTTTACAAGCCCCCAGTCCTGGGCGTGGGGCGCGTCGGTCTAGCCCGCCGTCTCCTCCCCCGTAAGCCCGGCGATCAGTTCGTCTGCCGCCGCGTACGGGTCCAGTTCTCCTGCGGTGATGCGTTCTGCCAGTACGGACAGGCGGCGGTCGCCTCGGAGGTCGCCGATGCGTTCCCGTAGTTGGGTTACGGCGATGGTTTCGACCTCGCGGGCTGCTCGGGCGCGGCGGCGTTCCGCCAGGACTCCGCGCTCCTCGCTCCATGCTCGGTGCTTTTCCAGGGCCTCTACCAGTTCGTCGGTGCCTTGGGCGCGGGCCGCGACCGTTTTGACGATCGGGGGGCGCCAGTCGCCGGGGGCCCTTGCCTCGCCGAGGCCGAGCATGTGGTTGAGTTCGCGGGCCGTGGCGTCGGCGCCGTCGCGGTCGGCCTTGTTGACGGCGTAGACGTCGCCGATTTCCAGGATTCCGGCCTTGGCCGCCTGGATGCCGTCGCCCATGCCCGGTGCGAGGAGTACGACCGTGGTGTCGGCCTGGGAGGCGATGTCGACCTCGGACTGGCCGACGCCGACGGTCTCCACGAGGATCACGTCGCAGCCTGCGGCGTCCAGGACACGGATGGCCTGGGGGGCGGCCCATGCCAGGCCGCCCAGGTGGCCCCGGGTGGCCATGGAGCGGATGTAGACGCCGGGGTCGGAGGCGTGTTCCGACATGCGGACGCGGTCGCCGAGGAGGGCTCCGCCGGAGAAGGGGGACGACGGGTCGACGGCGAGGACGCCGACCCGTTTGCCCGCTCGGCGGTAGGCGGTGACCAGGGCGGAGGTGGACGTGGATTTGCCCACGCCGGGGGAGCCGGTCAGGCCCACCACGTAGGCGTTGCCGGCCAGGGGGGCCAGGGCCGCCATCACTTCGCGCAGTTGCGGGGACGCCCCTTCCACCAGCGAGATCAGCCGGGCCACGGCCCGCGGCCGGCCCTGTCGTGCCTGTTCCACCAGTTCGGGGACGTCCACCACTGCCCTGTTCCTCCCGGTTCGGTTGGGTTACTTGCCCGGTACGCGGATGATCAGTGCGTCGCCCTGGCCGCCGCCGCCGCACAGTGCCGCCGCGCCCACGCCGCCGCCGCGCCGGCGCAGTTCCAGGGCGAGGTGGAGCACGATGCGGGCGCCGGACATGCCGATCGGGTGACCGAGTGCGATGGCGCCGCCGTTGACGTTCACCTTTTCCGGGGACACCCCGAGGTCCTTCATTGACTGCACGGCCACCGCGGCGAACGCCTCGTTGATCTCGATCAGGTCAAGATCTTCGACCGCGAGGCCGGACTTGCCCAGTGCGTGCCGGATCGCGTTGCTGGGCTGGGACTGGAGGGAATTGTCCGGGCCCGCCACGTTGCCGTGGGCGCCGATCTCGGCGATCCAGTCCAGGCCCAGTTCCTCGGCCTTGGCCTTGCTCATGACGACCACCGCGGCGGCGCCGTCGGAGATCTGGGAGGAGGAGCCCGCCGTGATGGTGCCGTCCTTGGCGAAGGCGGGGCGCAGCTTGGCCAGGGTCTCGGTGGTGGTCTCGCCGCGGATGCCCTCGTCCTTGCTGAAGACGACCGGCTCGCCCTTGCGCTGCGGGATCTCCACGGGGGTGATCTCCGCCTCGAAGAGGCCGTTCTTCTGGGCGGCTGCGGCGCGCTGGTGGGAGCGGGCGGCGATCTCGTCCTGCTCGGCGCGGCCGATGCCCAGGCGGGTGTTGTGCTTCTCGGTGGACGCGCCCATGGCGACGTTCTCGTACGCGTCGGTGAGGCCGTCGTGGGCCATCGAGTCGAGCATCTCGACGGCGCCGTACTTGAAGCCCTCGCGGGACTTGGGCAGCAGGTGGGGCGCGTTGGTCATGGACTCCTGGCCGCCGGCGACGACCACGTCGAACTCGCCGGCGCGGATCAGCTGGTCGGCGAGGGCGATGGCGTCCAGGCCGGAGAGGCAGACCTTGTTGACGGTCAGGGCCGGGACGCTCATGGGGATGCCGGCCTTGACGGCGGCCTGGCGGGCGGGGATCTGGCCCGCGCCGGCCTGCAGCACCTGACCCATGATCACGTACTGCACCTGGTCGCCGCCGATGCCCGCCCGGTCCAGCGCGGCCTTGATGGCCACGCCTCCCAGGTCGGCGCCGGAGAAGCTGCGCAGGGAACCCAGCAGGCGGCCCATGGGGGTCCGGGCGCCCGCGACGATCACGGAGGTGGTGCTGGACGTACCGTTCGCTGTCGACATCAGCGCGGCCCTTCCTGTACAGGGAGGTTAACGAGGGTTCCCGTCAATGTACTGAGGGGTAGGCGCCGGGTCACCGGGCTGCGGGTGTGATCGCGCGCACGTTGCGTAACCACGCGTGCGAGCGGTGCACTGGAGGCATGCTGACGCGAATCGACCACATCGGGATCGCCTGCAAGGACCTCGACGCGACCGTCGAGTTCTACCGTGCCACGTACGGCTTCGAGGTGTTCCACAGCGAGGTCAACGAGGAACAGGGCGTCCGCGAGGCCATGCTCAAGATCAACGATACGCCGGACGGCGGCGCCTCGTACCTCCAGCTCCTGGAACCGACCCGGGAGGACTCCGCGGTGGGCAAGTGGCTCGCCAAGAACGGGGAGGGGGTGCATCACATCGCCTTCGGTACCGCGGATGTGGACGGGGATGCGGAGGCTGTCCGGGAGAAGGGGGTTCGGGTGCTCTATGACGAGCCGCGGGTGGGCTCCATGGGGTCGCGGATCACTTTTCTGCACCCCAAGGACTGCCACGGCGTGCTGACCGAACTGGTCACCGCGGCGCCCCACGAGGGAACTGCCACCCCCTCTTCCACGTCTCCCTCCACGACAGAGCACTGACCTTTCCCTTCCCCGGCCGGTAGAGTGCACCTTCGGCCGGGGGCCGGGTCGGGGCTCGGTCCACACTCCGCCGATGATCTGACACCATTTCTTCGGAAGGGTCAGCTCCAGTACGCGTCCCGCACGAGGCATTTCGGGCTGCGCACGAGCAGATGGGAGCCGGCCGCCACCATGACCAGGGGACGGATGGGACCGCGCAGTGCGGGGCAACGACCGCTACGAGGCTGACGACCACCTCTCGCAGTTCGAGGCCGAGATGGAGCGGCTGAAGACGGAGCGGGACAAGGCGGTCCAGCACGCCGACGACCTCGGCTATCAGGTCGAGGTGTTGCGAGCCAAGCTCCATGAGGCGCGGCGCACCATCGCGTCCCGCCCCGCTTACGACAACGTCAGCCACCAGGCCGAGCAGCTGCTGCGCAACGCCCAGATCCAGGCCGACCAGTTGCGTACGGACGCCGAGCGCGAGGTGCGCGAGGCGCGTGCCCAGACGCAGCGGCTGCTGCAGGAGCAGGCCGAGCGCCAGGCGCGCATGGAGGCCGACCTGCACGCCGAGGCGGTCGAGCGGCGCCGGCGGCTGGACGAGGAGCTGAACGAGCGCCGCCAGACCGTCGAGTCGCACGTCAACGAGAACGTGGCCTGGGCCGAGCAGCTGCGCTCCCGTACGGAGGCGCAGGCGCGCCGCCTGATGGACGAGACGCGCGCCGAGGCCGAGCAGGCGCTGGCCGCCGCCCGCGCCGAGGCGCAGCGGCTGGCCGAGCAGACCCGCGCCCGGCTGGGCAGCGAGGCCGAGCAGGCCCGCGCGGAGGCCGACGCGATCCTGCGGCGTGCCCGTACGGACGCCGAGCGGCTGCTGAACGCCGCCTCCACCCAGGCCCAGGAGGCCACGGACCAGGCCGAGCAGCTGCGGACCAGCGTCGGTTCGGAGACCGAGGAGGCGCGGCGGCAGGCCGCCGAGCTGACGCGTACCGCCGAGGCCCGGATGCAGGAGGCCGACCGCGCGCTGCGCGAGGCACGCGCCGAGGCCGAGAAGCTGGTCACCGAGGCGCAGGAGAGCGCCACCAAGCGGCTGTCGGCCGCCGAGTCGGACCAGGAGCAGCGGCTGCGGACCGCCAAGGCGGAGATCGCGCGGCTGGTCGCCGAGGCCACGAAGGAGGCCGACGCGCTCAAGGCCGAGGCCGAGCAGCTGCGCGCCGACGCCCGCGCGGAGGCGGAGCGGCTGGTCGCCGAGGCGCAGGAGGCCGCCAGGTCCAAGGCCGCGGAGGACTCCGCGGCGCAGCTCGCGAAGGCCGCCCGGACCGCCGAGGAGGTGCTGACCAAGGCGTCGGAGGACGCCAAGGCCACCACCAAGGCCGCCGCCGAGGAGGCCGAGCGGGTCCGCCGGGAGGCCGAGGCGGAGGCGGACCGGCTGCGCGGTGAGGCGCACGACACCGCCGAGCAGCTCAAGGGCGCCGCCAAGGACGACACCAAGGAGTACCGCGCCAAGACCGTCGAGCTCCAGGAGGAGGCGCGCCGGCTGCGCGGCGAGGCCGAGCAGCTGCGGGCCGAGGCGGTCGACGAGGGCGACCGGATCCGGGCCGAGGCGCGCCGCGAGGCGGTCCAGCAGATCGAGGAGGCGGCCGGCCGGGCCGAGGAGCTGCTGGCCAAGGCGAAGGCCGACGCCGAGGAGACCCGGTCGGGCGCCGGCGCGGAGAGCGAGCGGGTCCGTACCGAGGCCATCGAGCGGGCCACGGCCCTGCGCAAGCAGGCCGAGGAGGTGCTGGAGCGCGCCCGCGAGGAGGCCGAGGAGCTGCGCGGCGAGAGCGAGGAGGCCGCCGCCGCGCTGAAGGCCGAGGCCGAGGAGGCCGCCCGGCAGCTGCGTGCGGAGGCCGAGGAGGCCGCCGCCGAGCGCCGTACCGAGGCGCAGGAGGAGCTGGACCGGCTGCGGGCCGAGGCGGCGGAGAAGGTCACCGCCGCCGAGGAGGCGCTGCACGACGCCCGCGCCGAGGCCGAGAAGCTGCGCCGGGAGGCGCAGGAGGAGGCCGCCAAGCTCAAGACCGAGTCGGCGGAGCGGCTGCGCACGCTCCAGCAGCAGGCCGAGGAGGAGGCCGAGCGGCTGCGCTCGGAGGCGGCGACCGACGCGTCCGCCGCGCGCGCCGAAGGCGAGTCCGTGGCCGTACGGCTGCGCAGTGACGCCGCCGCCGAGGTGGAGCGTCTGAAGACCGAGGCCCAGGAGACCGCGGACCGGGTGCGCGCGGAGGCTGCCGCCGCCGCGGAGCGTACGGGCGCCGAGGCCGCCGAGGCGCTGGCCGCCGCCCAGGAGGAGGCGGCCCGCCGCCGCCGGGAGGCCGAGCAGCTGCTCGGCGAGGCCCGCGACGAGGCCCACCAGGAGCGCACCGCCGCGCGCGAGCAGAGCGAGGAGCTGCTCGCCTCGGCCCGCAAGCGGGTCGCCGAGGCGCAGGAGGAGGCGGAGCGGCTGGTCGAGGAGGCCGAGCGGCGCGCCGCCGAGCTGGTCGCCGCGGCCGAGCAGACCGCCCAGCAGGTGCGGGACGCGGTCGCCGGACTGCACGAGCAGGCCGAGGAGGAGATCGCCGGGCTGCGCTCGGCCGCCGAGCACGCCGCGGAGCGTACGCGCACCGAGGCGCAGGAGGAGGCCGACCGGGTACGGTCCGACGCCTACGCGGAGCGCGAGCGCGCTTCCGAGGACGCGGCCCGCACCCGCCACGAGGCGCAGGAGGAGGCCGAGGCCGCCAAGGCGCTCGCCGACCGCACGGTCGCCGAGGCCATCGCGGAGGCCGACCGGCTGCGCGCGGAGGCCGACAGCACCCTCGACGAGGCGCGCGAGGCGGCCGGCAAGGCCCGTACGGACGCCGCCGAGCAGGCCGACAGCCTGATCGCGGAGGCCACCGCGCAGGCCGAGAAGATGGTGGCGGACGCCTCCGCCAAGGCGCAGCAGCTGCGTACGGACGCGTCCGACGCGCTGGCCTCGGCCGAGCAGGACGCCAACCGGGCCCGCGCGGAGGCCCGCAACGACGCCAACCGGATGCGTTCGGACGCCGCCGAGCAGGTGGACCAGTTGCTCACCGAGGCCCGCGCGGAGGCCGAGCGGATCGTCACCGAGGCGACCGAGCTGACCTCGTCGGCGCAGGACGACGCGGACCGCACGGTGCGCGAGGGCCGGGAGGCCGCCGAGCGGCTGCGCGCCGAGGGCGAGCAGCGCGCCGCGGAGCTGGTCGCGGAGGCGACCGCCGAGGCGGAGCGGCTGCGGACGGAGGCCGCCGAGGCGCTGGAGACCGCGCGCCAGGAGGCGGAGCGGATCGGCGACGAGGCGCGCGAGGCGGCGAACAAGACCCGTTCGGACGCAGCCGAGCAGGCCGACCAGCTGATGTCCGAGGCCGGCAGCGAGGCCGAGCGGCTGCGCGCGGACGCCGCGGAGGCCGTGGCGGGCGCCGAGCGGGACGCGGACCGCACCCGGGCCGACGCCCGCGAGCAGGCCGACCGGATGATCGCCGAGGCCACCGCGGAGGCGGACCGGCTGCGCGCGGAGGCGGCGGAGACCGTCACCTCGGCGCAGGAGCACGCCACTCGTACGCGTGCCGAGTCCGAGCGGATCAAGGAGGAGGCCGAGGCGGAGGCCGACCGGCTGCGCACCGAGGCGCTGGAGGAGTCGGAGCAGACCGTCGACGCGGCCCGCAAGGACGCGGCGCAGCGCCGCGCGGACGCCGCCGAGCAGGCCGACCAGCTGATCGCCAAGGCGCAGGAGGAGGCGCTGAAGGCGGCGACCGCCGCCGAGGAGCAGGCCGACACGATGGTCGGCGCGGCCCGCAAGGAGGCCGAGCGGATCGTCGCGGAGGCCACCGCCGAGGGCAACGGGTTCGTCGAGAAGGCCCGTACGGACGCGGACACGCTGCTCAGCGAGGCCCGCGGGGACGCCACCGCGATAAGGGAGCGCGCCGAGGAGCTGCGCACCCGTATCGAGAGCGAGGTCGAGGAGCTGCACGAGCGGGCCCGCCGGGAGTCCTCGGAGACGATGAAGAACGCCGGGGAGCGGGTCGACAAGCTGATCGCGCAGGCCACCCAGCAGCAGGCGGAGGCCGAGGAGAAGGCCAAGCGCATGGTGTCGGACGCCAGCAGCGAGGCCAGCAAGGTCCGCATCGCCGCGGTGAAGAAGGCGGAGGGGCTGCTCAAGGAGGCCGAGCAGAAGAAGGCCGAGGCCGTACGGGAGTCGGAGCGGATGCGCGCCGAGGCCCGCGCGGAGGCGGAGCGGATCGTCGAGGAGGGCAAGCGCGAGCTGGAGGTGCTCGTGCGGCGCCGCAAGGACATCAACGCGGAGATCTCCCGTGTCCAGGACGTGCTGGAGGCGTTGGAATCTTTCGAGGCGCCGTCGAACGGTGGTGGCAAGGAAGGGGCGAAGGCTGCCGCGGGAGCGGGCGCAACTCGTTCGAGTGGCAAGCAGTCTGAGGGGTAGCCACCCAAATGAGGGGCCATTCTCCACTTCAAACGCGCAATGACTCGATGACACGCCGTTGCGGCCCCTAGGATTCCCTTTATCACCTCACCGGTCTCTTTCGACAGGAACCCCATGAGCGACACTTCCTCCCCCTACGGCTTCGAGCTCGTGCGGCGTGGGTACGACCGCGGTCAGGTGGACGACCGCATCTCGAAGCTGGTCGCCGACCGCGACAGCGCCCTGGCCCGCATCACCTCCCTGGAGAAGCGGATCGAGGAGCTGCACCTCGAAACGCAGAACGCCCAGGCCCAGGTCAACGACGCCGAACCGTCCTACGCGGGCCTCGGCGCGCGCGTGGAGAAGATCCTCCGGCTGGCGGAGGAAGAGGCGAAGGACCTGCGCGAGGAGGCCCGGCGGGCCGCCGAGCAGCACCGCGAACTGGCCGAGTCGGCCGCCCAGCAGGTACGCAACGACGCCGAGCAGTTCGCGTCGGAGCGCAAGGCCAAGGCCGAGGACGAGGGCGCCCGCATCGTCGAGAAGGCGCAGGGCGAGGCGACCGCGCTGCGTGCCGAGGCGCAGAAGGACGCGCAGTCCAAGCGGGAGGAGGCGGACTCCCTCTTCGAGGAGACCCGCGCCAAGGCCGCGCAGGCCGCCGCGGACTTCGAGACCAACCTCGCCAAGCGCCGCGAGCAGTCCGAACGGGACCTGGCCTCGCGTCAGGCCAAGGCCGAGAAGCGGCTCGCGGAGATCGAGCACCGGGCCGAGCAGCTGCGGCTGGAGGCCGAGAAGCTGCGCACGGACGCGGAGCGCCGGGCCCGCCAGACGGTGGAGACGGCGCAGCGCCAGGCCGAGGACATCGTGGCCGACGCGAACGCCAAGGCGGACCGGATCCGCAGCGAGTCCGAGCGGGAGCTGGCGGCGCTGACCAACCGCCGGGACTCGATCAACGCCCAGCTGACGAACGTCCGCGAGATGCTCGCCACGCTGACCGGCGCGGCGGTCGCCGCGGCCGGCACCCCGGCGGACGAGGAGCCCATCTCCCGCGGCGTCCCGGCGCAGCAGTCGCGCTGAGGCGCCGTTCGCCGTTGTGACGCCGGTGCGGCCGGTGGGCTCCCGCAGCCCGCACCCGTGACGGCCGGTACCGCGCCCGACGGCGGCAGACGCGCTCCGCCCGCCCCACCTCTCTTCGGAGGCCGGGCGGGCGGAATGCTTTTTTCAACAGTGGTACGACCTGACAGGCGCCCCGTGGGCGGCGCCCGGTACGCCCGAGATGCGGGGTTCCTGACCCCCGCTTAGCGTGCTGTACATGATCGAAGTCGAGGGGCTGACCAAGCGTTACGGCGACAAGCTCGCCGTGGACGGGCTGACCTTCACCGTACGGCCCGGTGTCGTCACCGGATTCCTCGGCCCGAACGGCGCCGGCAAGTCCACGACCATGCGGATGATGCTCGACCTGGACCATCCGACGTCGGGACGGGTCCGTATCGACGGCCGCCGCTACCGGCAGCTGTCCGACCCCCTGGCCTCCCTCGGCGCCCTCCTCGACGCCAAGGCCGTGCACGGCGGCCGCAGCGCCTACCACCACCTGCTGTGCCTGGCGCAGAGCAACGGCATCCCGCGCGCCCGCGTCCACGAGGTGCTGGACACGGTGGGGCTGACCCCGGTGGCCAAGAAGCGCTCCAAGGGCTTCTCGCTGGGCATGGGCCAGCGCCTGGGCATCGCGGCGGCGCTGCTCGGCGATCCCCGCATCCTCATGTTCGACGAGCCGGTCAACGGCCTCGACCCCGAGGGCATCCACTGGATCCGCAACCTGATGAAGGGTCTGGCCGCCCAGGGCCGGACGGTGTTCGTCTCCTCGCACCTGATGAGCGAGATGGCGCTGACCGCCGAGCACCTGATCGTCATCGGCCAGGGCCGGCTGCTGGCGGACACCTCGATGGCCCGGTTCATCCAGGAGAACTCCCGCTCGTACGTACGGATGCGGTCGCCGGAGCGCGAGCGGCTGCTCGACGTGCTCCGGGAGGGCGGGTACGCGGCGGTGCCGGCCGGCGACGCGGTGGAGATCGACGGGGCGAGCGCCGCCGACCTGGGCGAGCTGGCCGCGCGGCACCGGCTCGTCCTGCACGAACTGAGCCCGCAGCAGGCGTCGCTGGAGGAGGCGTTCATGCAGCTGACCGCCGGGTCGGTGGAGTACCACGCGCATACGACGGAGGCGCCGCGGGCGGCGGAGGGCGGCGTACCACCGGGCGCCGCTGACGTACCGGGAGCACCAGGCACACCAGGCGCACCGGGAGCGCCGGGCGCGCGGCCCGGCGGCTGGGGTGCCGACTGGCGGAACAAGAAGCGGGGGGCGTGACGATGGCGGCCGTCCCCCAGGTCCTGAGGTCGGAATGGACCAAGATCCGCTCGGTGCGGTCCACGGTGTGGACGCTGGGCGTCGCACTGGTCGTCACGGTCGCGCTGGGCGCGCTGATCTGCCTGCTCTCCGCGAACGACTTCGGCAGCACGGCGCCCCGCGACCGGTCCGGCTTCGATCCCGCCGGCACCAGCTTCGCGGGCATGGGCCTGGGCCAGCTGGCGATGATCGTCTTCGGGGTGCTGGTGGTCTCCAACGAGTACAGCACCGGCATGATCCGTACGTCGCTGGCCGCCGTACCGCAGCGCGGCGTCTTCCTCTTCTGCAAGATCGCCGTGGCCACCCTGCTCGCCCTGGCCGTCTCCTTCGTGACGGCCTTCCTCTCCTTCTTCGTCGGCCAGGCGATGCTGGGCGACCACGCGACGTCGCTCGGCGACCCGGGCGTGCTGCGCGCCGTGGTGGGCGCCGGGCTCTACATGACGGTGATCGGGGTGTTCGCGATGGGCGTGGCGACGATGCTGCGCAGCCCCATGCTGGCGCTGGGCACCCTGATGCCGTTCTTCTTCCTGATCTCCAGCATCCTGGGCAACGTCTCGGCCACCCGGAAGATCGGCCGGTACCTCCCCGACCAGGCCGGCGCGCGGATCATGCAAGTGGTGCCGCCGGCCGGGCAGGACGTGCCGTACGGGCCGTGGGGCGGGTTCGGCATCATGCTGGCCTGGACGGCCGCCGCCCTGCTGGGCGGGTACCTGCTGCTGAAGCGGCGCGACGCCTGAGGGAAGCGTGCGAAACCGGGCTGCATCTGAGACGGGCAGCGTCTGAAACCGGGCCGCCCCTGAGACCGGGCGCCCGGCATCCGGCGCGGCCCCCCGCGTCCCGTGCGCCCCACCCGTCCGCGTTTTGACGGGAACCGTCAGCTGCCCGATAACCTCCTAACCCTTACGGGGGTACGAGAGCACCTCTGCCCCGAACCATCTTTCGAGGGGCGGAGAATGATCGAGGCAGTCGGCCTGACGAAGCGCTACGGCGCCAAGACGGCCGTGCACAACCTGTCGTTCCAGGTGCGGCCGGGCACCGTCACGGGCTTCCTGGGGCCCAACGGCTCCGGCAAGTCGACGACGATGCGCATGATCCTGGGGCTGGACACCCCGACCTCCGGGCGCGTCACCATCGGCGGCATCCCGTTCCGCAAGGTGCCCAACGCCCCGCGCCACGTCGGCGCGCTCCTCGACGCCAAGGCGGTGCACGGCGGCCGCAGCGCCCGCCAGCACCTGCTCTCGCTCGCCCAGCTCTCCGGCATTCCGGCGCGCCGGGTCGACGAGGTGCTCGGCGTGGTCGGCCTCCAGGAGGTGGCCCGCAAGCGCTCCAACGGCTTCTCGCTCGGTATGGGCCAGCGCCTGGGCATCGCGGCGGCGCTGCTCGGCGACCCGCAGGTGCTGCTCTTCGACGAGCCGGTCAACGGCCTGGACCCGGAGGGCATCCTGTGGGTCCGCAACCTGATGAAGCAGCTGGCAGCCGAGGGCCGTACGGTCTTCGTCTCCTCGCACCTGATGAGCGAGATGGCGCTGACCGCCGAGCACCTGATCGTCATCGGCCGCGGCCAGCTGCTCGCGGACATGCCGGTCAAGGACTTCATCTCGGCCAACTCCGCCGACTTCGCCCGGGTACGCACCCCGGACACCGATCCGGAACTGCGCGAGAAGCTCGGCTCGGTGCTCGGCGAGGCGGGCGCCCAGGTCGTGCCGGAGCCGGACGGCGCGCTGCGCGTCACCGGGCTGCCGCTGCCGCGCATCAGCGACCTCGCCCACGGCGCGGACATCCGCCTGTGGGAACTGTCGCCGCACCAGGCGTCCCTGGAAGAGGCGTACATGCAGCTGACGCAGAGCGTCGTGGACTACCGCTCGACGACCGACCAGCGCGCCGGTCTCCAGCAGCAGGTGGCCGCTCCCGCGCCGCAGGGCCCCGGCATGCCGGGACAGCAGCCGCCGCAGGGGTACGCGCCGCAGCCGGGTCCGTACGGGCAGCCCGCCCACCCGGGGCAGCCGAACCCGTACGCGCAGGCACCCGGCGGCGCTCCGGGCCAGGGATACGGCTACCCGCCGGCGGCCGGGCCGGGCGCGCCGTACGGACAGCCGAACCCGTACGCGCAGCCGGGTCCGCAGGCCGGTGCCCCGGCGCCGATGCAGCCCGCCGCCCAGCCCGCCGCCCCCGCCGACATCTCCAAGCCGCACACCGAGGACGCCCGATGACCAGCCCTCAGCAGCCTCAGCCGCAGCCTGAGCCGCACGACACCGCCGCCCCCGGCGCGGCCGCCCCGATGCCCCCGGCCGGGGCGCCCGAGCCGCCCGCGCAGGCCCCCGCCGAGCAGCCGGAGCCCCGGCCGCTGGCCGCGCACCCGCAGCCGGAGCAGCCTCCGGCCCAGGCGCCGATGCCGCCGCAGGCCGGTCCCGCGCCGCAGGAGGGCGGCCCGGCGCGCGAGGCGGGCACCATGATGCTCCAGGCCCAGCAGCTGCCCGCCGCCGCGCCCGGCAAGGAGGCCGGGACGATGATGCTCCAGGCCCAGGCGGCTCCGCAGGGCGCGCCGCTGCCCCCGCAGGGCGCGCCCAAGGACGCGGGCACCATGACGCTCCAGGCGCAGCAGCCGCCCGCCGCTCCCCCGCAGCAGCCGCCGTACCAGCCGCAGCAGGCCGCGCAGCAGCAGGCCCCGCAGCCGCCCCGGCAACAGCAGATCCCGGCCGCCTGGCAGGCCGCCGGCCCCGGCGGCGCCGCACCGGCCTACGTCTCGCCGATCCCGGTCCGCCGGACGAACCTGGGCCACGCCCTTGCCTCCGAGTGGACGAAGATCCGCTCGGTGCGCTCCACGATGTGGACGCTGGGCGT
This sequence comes from Streptomyces sp. NRRL F-5755, assembly GCF_001279365.1. Lineage (NCBI taxonomy): Bacteria > Bacillati > Actinomycetota > Actinomycetes > Kitasatosporales > Streptomycetaceae > Streptomyces > Streptomyces sp. NRRL F-5755. The sequence continues at coordinate 55,135 of NZ_LGCW01000305.1, forward strand.
GATGATCGTGCTGAACGTCGGCATCGGGCTGATGATCGCGCTGCTGCTGTCGGACCCGTACCGGACCGCCGACCCGGTCCTCGGCTCCGCCTGGCTCGGCCTGCTGCTCGGGACGCTGTGCGTGATCCCGCTCGGCGTGCTGGTGATCTCCTCGGAGTACGGCACGGGCATGATCCGTACGACGTTCACCGCCTGCCCCAGCCGGGGCCGGGTGCTGACCGCCAAGGCGATCGTGCTCTTCGGGCTGACCTTCGTGATCACCACGCTCTCCACCACCCTGGTCGCGGTGGTGCACGCCGGGATGCTCAACGGCCCGGCGCCCACCGGTGACCAGTGGCTGCGCGCCACGATCGGCTCCGGTCTGTACGTGGCCGTGCTGAGCCTGCTGGCCCTGGGCGCCGGCGCGCTGCTGCGGCACTCGGCCGGCGCGATCAGCGCGATGACGGGCCTGGTCCTGCTGCCCATGCTGCTGGCCGTGTTCATGATCAGCTCGGAGAGCCTGCGGCCGGTCGCGAAGGCCATGATCGAGTACTCGATCCCCAACAGCCTCGGCGCGCTCTACGACCAGCCGTTCCTGGGCAGCGGCCCGTCCGGCTGGCAGCCGCTGCTGATCCTCGTGGGCATCACCGCCGTCGTCCTCGGCGGCGCGTACGCGGCGCTGGAGAAGCGCGACGTGTAGGTCAGTACCTCGGCGCGTTACGGGACCGCTGGAGCCGCGCGCTCCGGCGGTCCCGTGCGTTCCAGCACGCCTTGTGCCAGTGTCTGCGGTCGTCCACGTCGCCCTCCCGCGGCCAGGCGACGACGTGCGGAACCCCGGGCGGGATCTCCTGGTCGCAGCCCGGGCAGCGGTAGTGCTTGGCCGCACCGCCGCCCCCCAGGTGCCGTACGACCCAGTCCTCGCCGCGCCACTCCTCGGTACGTTCGAGACCGTAGCGGCCTGCGCCCGAGTGGTCGGCTGGCTTCTCACCGCCGCGGGGACGGTTTCGACGCGGGGACACTGGGCACCTCGGGAAATCTACGGGGTCACGGGCCGTCACCACCCTACGCGGATCGGTCATGGGGTCCGCCGCCTGCCACAATCCTGCGATCATCGGGAAACTTCGCCCCAGGCCGTGCCCTTGGCACGTGTCACCCGTTGTTGCCTGTTAGGGGGATGTCGCGTCGGCTGCGAGGAGGCAGAAGAGCGATGCGCGTTGGGGCATTCATCCTGGCCGCTCAGTTTCCCGGCCAGGGACAGGGGGAGACACTGCACCGCGCGGTGCGGTCCGCCGAGGTCGCCGAGGAGGCCGGGCTGGACGCGGTCTGGCTGGCCGAGCACCACTTCATGCCGTACGGGGTCTGCCCGTCGGCGGCGACGCTGGCCGCGCTGCTGCTGGGACGTACGCGCAGAATCGGCGTCGGCACCTCCGTCAGCGTGCTGCCGACCCAGCACCCGGTCGCCCTCGGGGAGCAGGCGGCGCTGCTGCACCTGATCTCCGGCGGCCGGTTCACCCTCGGGGTGGGCCGCGGCGGCCCCTGGGTGGACCTGGAGGTCTTCGGCACCGGTCTGGACGCCTTCGAGAAGCACTTCCCCGAGTCGCTGGACCTGCTGCTGCGCTGGCTGCGCGAGCCGCGGGTCGGCGCCGCGGGGGAACGTCACTCCTTCCGTGAGGTCGCGGTCGTGCCGCGGGCCTGTGAGTCGCTGGAGATGCCGGCCGGTCCGCCGGTCGTCCTGGCGTGCACCTCGGCCGGGTCGGTGCGGCTGGCCGCCGAGCGCGGGCTGCCGATGCTGCTGGGGATGCACTGCGACGACGAGGAGAAGGCCGGGATGGTCGCGCAGTGGCGCCGTCTGTCGCTGGCGGCCGGGCGGGACCCGGCCGAGGTCGCGGCGGCGGAGCACATCTCGGCGGGCGTGGTGCAGGTCGGCGACACCCGTCAGGGCGCGGCCGAGGTGCTCACCAAGGCCATGCCGGGCTGGCTGCGGCGCGGCCTCGCGGCCCATGAGACGGTCGACGGCCGCTACCGCGCCATGCGCGACCCGCTGGCGTACACGGAACTGCTCTGCGACCTGCACCCGGTGGGGCCGCCGCGGCTGTGTGCCGACCGGCTGGCGGCCTCGGCCGGGCGGACGGGCATCCGGCGCTTCGCGCTGCTCGTGGAGGGCTCCGGCGATCTGGCGGCCACGGAGGAGAACGTCCGTCGGCTGGGCGCCGAGGTCCTGCCGCTGCTCCGCTGAGACGGGCGCCCGCGAGGGTACGGCGGCCCGCGCGGCCCGTCCGGTGACACCGGGCCGGGTGGCCGCGGGCCGCGTACCGCCTGGCTCGGTGGCGCCGGTCCCCGGGCCGGTGACCGGAGGGCGCCGAGGAGGGGGCCGTCAACGCAGCGTGACAGTCCCCGAGTTGGCCGACACTGCCGCCGGTGCGGCGGCGACGTACGGTGCCGCGTCCCGCGTGCGCGGCGGCAGCGTCACCCGGTCAGCAGTCGCGCAGCTCGGGCGACTGGTTCAGCAACTGGCCCCGGACGGAGGTGAACTTGGCCAGCCTGTCGTCCACCGCCGGGTCGAGCGGGAAGACCGCTACCCGGTGACAGTTCTGGAATGCCAGGCGCACACCGAAGTGGCGCTCCAGGGACCCGCGTATCGCGTCACTCGCCAGCGCACGCAGCAGCTGACCGCGCGCCTGCTCGTCCGGCGGCGGCGTCTGGTTGTCGGCGAACTGCCCGCCGTCCACCTTCAGCCGGACCGCCAGCGAGCTGATCATCTCCCATGCGTACGGCAGGGAGGCCCGGACGCAGTCGACAAATTCCGCTTCGTCGACCTCGCCTCGCTCGGCCTGTTCGAGGAGGGCCGGTGAGACGTCGAGCGACATGAGGTTCTCCTCTCGCGGCCCCGCCGGAGCGGGGCCTCAGGGATCGGACGGGAGGCTCGCGACGGAGCGTGTCCGTATCACGACCCCCCGCTTCAACGTTAGGCCGCTCCCCCGGCCCGCACCAGGAGATTGCCGAGACAACCGGCCACCGGGGAACGGGGCGGTCCAGGGGCGAATCGCGTCCGCGGCCCCCGGTCGAGTAGCGTGGCGCACCATGCGTCTCGTCATCGCCCGTTGCTCCGTGGACTACGCGGGCCGGCTCAGTGCCCACCTCCCGTCGGCCCCCCGCCTCATCCTCGTCAAGGCGGACGGTTCGGTCTCCATCCATGCGGACGACCGCGCCTACAAACCCCTGAACTGGATGTCCCCGCCGTGCACCCTCAAGGAGGGCGACGGGGTGTGGACGGTGGAGAACAAGGGCGGCGAGAAGCTCATCATCACCCTGGAAGAGGTGATGCACGACTCGTCCCACGAGCTGGGCGTGGACCCGGGCCTCATCAAGGACGGGGTGGAGGCGCACCTCCAGGAACTGCTCGCCGACCGGATCGAGACGCTCGGCGACGGCTATTCGCTCATCCGCCGCGAATACCCCACCGCCATCGGCCCGGTGGACATCCTGTGCCGGGACGCGGACGGCGGGACGGTCGCCGTGGAGATCAAGCGGCGCGGTGAGATCGACGGTGTCGAGCAGCTCACCCGCTATCTCGAACTGCTCAACCGCGACCCGCATCTGGCCCCGGTCAAGGGCGTGTTCGCGGCCCAGGAGATCAAGCCGCAGGCCCGGGTGCTGGCCACCGACCGCGGCATCGGCTGCGTCGTCCTGGACTACAACGCGCTGCGCGGCATCGAGGACGACAAGCTGCGCCTGTTCTGAGCGTCCGTACCGAGCGCCTTTCCTGAGCGCGCCGGTACGGACGACGACGGCCCGGTACGGGAACGCCCGCCATGGTGGCGGACGGTCGCGTACCGGGCCGTTGTGCTGCGCTCAGCCCTCGTTCGTACCGCCGGTCAAGCCCCCGCCGGTCGTCGGGGCGTCCCCGCCGGTTGTGCCGCCGCCGGTCGTGCCGGAGCCGGTGGTGGTCGCCGAGGCGCTGCCGGTGCCGCCGCTGCCGGTGCTGCCCGAGGAGCCCGTGGGCTCCTGGCTCGTCGGCTTGTCGGTCGGCGTGGGCTTGTCCGTCGGCTTGTCGGTGGGCTTGTCCGTGGGTTTGTCGGTCGGCTTGTCGGTGGGCTTGTGCGTGGGCCTGCCGGTCGGGCTGGTGCTGCCGTCGGTCGGCCGCGTCGTCGGGTCGGTCGGGCGGGTGCTGCCGCCGGTCGGTCCGCCGGTCGTCGGGTCGGTGGCGTCACCGGTCGGGCCGGTGCTCGGCTGCGCGCTGGTGCCCGGGGTGCCGGGCGACGCCGAGCGGTGGCCGGTGACCGTGCCGGGGCGGCCGCCCTGCCCGGTCCGGGTGCTGTCGGTGCCCGGCTGGTCGGCGGGCAGGCCGTCGTCGCTCTGTCCCGTCCGGGCGGACTGCTCGGTCGTGACCTTGTTGCCCGTACCGTCGTCGGACCCGGAGACCGCGCCCAGCGTGACGACGGTGCCCAGGACGGCGACGAGCAGCGCTCCGGCGCCCGCGGCGACCAGGTTGCGCCGGGCGCCGAGCACCAGGGCGGCCTTGCGGCCCTTGGCGGGGCCGCCCGCGCCCTTGTCGGAGGCCACGCTGCGGGTGACGACGGTGGGTGCCGTCGCGTCGACGGCCGGGGCGGCGGCGAGCCCGGCGGGCACTCCGCCGGGCGGCGAGGCCGACTCCTCCGTCCGCGCGTCCGGGATCTCCTCACCGGCCGGGGCCGTCCCGGCGGGCGGGGTGAACGTGCCGGAGCGGTCAGCGACCAGGGCCAGCGCGCGCCGTCCGGCGACCGCGCCGCGCCGGTCGGAGAGCACGCCGCGCAGCCCTATCGACGCCTCCAGCTCGGCCCGCGCCCGGTCCAGATTGCCGGTGCACAGCGCGAGGACGCCCAGCTCGTGGTGGAAGTACGCCTCCTCGGCCACCTCCCCGGCGATCCGGGCGGCCTCGGCGCCGTGCCGCAGGCTGCGCTCCCAGGCGCTCCAGTGCAGGGCGGCGGCGAAGGCCGGGGCGGCCGTACGGGCCAGGAGCACGGCGGCGCTGGGGTGGCCGCCGTCCCGGCTGCCGGTCAGCACGCCCATCGCGGCCAGGATCGCGTCGGACTCGGCGGCGGCCCGCTCCGGGGTGACCGAGGGGTGCCCGGCCCACCAGGCGTAGTGCTGGGCGGCGGTCAGTGCCCGCTCCCCCGCGTCGTCGGCGTACCCGGCGTCCGTGAGCTGGTCCTGTACGGTCGCGGCGAGCCGGTAGTGGCCCCCGGCCGGGGTGATCAGCCCGCAGCCCAGCAGATCGCCGAGGGCGGCGTCCGCGTGGGTGTCCTGGGCGAGCGCGGGCAGGTGCGCCTGGTGGGGCAGCTCGCCGCCCAGCGCGACCGCGAAGCGCAGCGTCTCGCGTGCGGCCTCGCCCAGCCCGGCGGCGATCAGCGGCGCGGGCGAGGCGGCCTCGGCGACGGTCGGCAGCGGCCGCTCGTCGCCCGCGGGTACGTCGCCGGACGGCTCGCCGTACGCCTCGAAAGCCCCCGCACGCTGCCGCAGCAGCGCGCCGGCCTGCACGAAGCGCAGCGGCAGCCCCTCGGACTCGAACCACAGATCGGCGGCCCACGCGGCCTCTTCGTCGGTGAGCGGGCGGCCGACGGCGCCCTCCAGCAGCTCCCGGCAGGCGTCGCGGCTGATGCCGCCGAGGAAGACCTCTTCGAGGTGAGAGCCGGGCGAGGGGGCGGCGACATCGGGGGTGGCGGCGAGCAGGAAGGCGCACTCGGGCGTGGCGCCCAGCAGCTCGTCCAGCGCGGCGCCGCCGAATTCGAGGTCGTCCAGGACGACGATCGCGCCGATCTCGCCGAGCAGGCGCAGCAGCTCACCGCGGTCGGGGCGGTGCAGCGGGGCCCGGTGGACGGCGGCGAACAGCTCGTACATCACGTCGGTGGGCGTGCGGCGGTAGCCGGACAGGCGCACCACGCCGTCCGGCGCCACGCCGTCGCAGGCGGTGGCGACGGCGTCCAGCAGCCGGGTGCGGCCCGAGCCGGAGGGGCCGGTGACGCGTACGGATCTGCCGCGGGACAGCAGCCGCACCAGTCTGCCGGTCTCCCCGGCGCGCTCCAGCAGCGCGGCGGGGCGGCCGGCGGCGACCGGGACGGCGGGCGGGGCCGCGGCGCGCGCCAGTTCGGCGCGCTCCTCGGGGCCGTGCTTTCCGGGGACGGCGGGCTGCTCGCCGGGCGGGCAGGGTTCGATCTCGCTCCCGTCGACCGGGTTGACGGTGAGGAGGTAGGGGCCCGATACGAGCTGTACGGTGCGGGCGGGGCCGCCGGAGGCGGCGCCGGGGCCGCCGTGCGCGGGCGCCGGCGTCGTCGCAGGGGCGTCCTGCTCGCCGTACTCCTCAGGTCCCCGGTTCGTGTTCGGGTCCATGGTGAAATGCCCCCCAGATGCGCTTGGCGTGCCGTCCGACCGATTGTGTCCCGGCCGTCCGCACTCCCCCAGCCTCCGGCCGGGGGACTCCCCCGGCCGCCGCTTCTGGTCCGGTGCCCGCCGCGCGGCGTACCGGACGGCGGAAAACCGAACCTTAGACCTTGGCCCAGTATCTACGAAGCGCCGGGGTCCGTTCCTGCCCGGAACGTCACAGTGTTGTGAGAATCCTTCGGTATGCGGCTTTGATCTTGGATTCTCGCGGCGGTACGCGCCCGCGTGCGCCGGCCGGGGCCCTCAGACCCGCGGCAGGCTCTCGGCCTCGATGCCGCCCTCGATGGCGAGGATGCGGTGCAGGCGGGTGGCGACCAGGAGCCGCTGCATCTGGGGCGGTACGCCGCGCAGCACCAGCCGGCGGTTGGCCCGCCCGGCGCGGCGGTGCGCGCCCATGATGACGCCGAGGCCGGTGGCGTCCCAGGAATCCAGGCCGGTCAGGTCGAGCACCAGGTCGCCCTGTCCGGAGTCGACGGCGGTGTGCAGGACGGTACGGGCGTCCGCCGCGCTGCGGACGTCGAGGCGGCCCCCGACGACCAGCTCGGCGTGGTCGCCCCTGATGTGCATATGTGCTCCCCGGGTGATGAGTGCTCGATCGTTACGTCTACAGAACTGACTGCCTCTCATGCGGCGAAGTTGCCGCCTGTAAGCGAACCGATACCGAATTCACCCTGGGGGGTGAAGGCCGCCGGACCCGTGCGGGTGACGCGCCGGGTGCCGTGCCGGTGCCGCCGCGGCCGGCCGGCGGACCGGCCGCCCGGCCGCGGCGGTACCGGACCCGGCGCCTGACGCGGCGTCAGTGCGGTGCCGCGGGGCCCGGAGCCGTCCGATGCGGTATCAGTGCTCGTAGAAGCCTTGCCCGCTCTTGCGGCCGATATCGCCGGCGTCCACCATCCGCCGCATGATCTCCGGCGGCGCGAACTTCTCGTCCTGCGACTCGGTGTAGATGTTGTCGGTGGCGTGCAGCAGGATGTCCACGCCGGTCAGGTCGGCGGTGGCCAGCGGGCCCATGGCGTGCCCGAAGCCCAGCTTGCAGGCGGTGTCGATGTCCTCGGCGGTGGCCACCCCGGACTCGTACAGCTTCGCCGCCTCGACGACCAGCGCCGAGATCAGCCGGGTGGTCACGAAGCCGGCCACGTCGCGGTTGACGACGATGCAGGTCTTGCCGACCGACTCGGCGAACGCGCGGGCGGTGGCGAGGGTTTCGTCGCTGGTCTTGTAGCCGCGCACCAGCTCGCACAGCTGCATCATCGGCACCGGCGAGAAGAAGTGGGTGCCGACCACCCGCTCGGGGCGCCCGGTGGCCGCCGCGATCTTGGTGATCGGGATGGCGGAGGTGTTGGAGGCGAGCACCGCCTCGTCCTTGACCAGCTTGTCCAGGCTCTGGAAGATCTCCCGCTTGACCTCGATCCGCTCGAAGACGGCCTCGACGACGATGTCCGCGTCGGCGGCCGCGTCCAGGTCGGTCGTGGTGGTGATCCGGCCCAGCGCCCGCTCCGCGTCCTGCGCGGTCAGCTTGCCCTTGCCCACGAACTTCTCGTACGACTTCTCGATGCCGCTGCGGCCGCGGGCCAGCGCCCCGTCCGTCACATCGCGGAGGACGACCTCCCAGCCCGCCTGGGCCGAGACCTGCGCGATGCCGGACCCCATCAGTCCGGCCCCGATGACGGCGAGCTTCTTTGCCACTGGCTGTCCCCTAACACGCTGTACATCTGACGGCTCTCGGCAGTGACGTTAGCGCCCGTCGGCGATCGATAGGAGGGTTAGAGATGCGCGTCACGTCTCAGATGACGGACATCACACCACCCGTGCTCATCCGCCCGCCCGCACGGCATAGTTGAGGACCTTTCCGCCGAGCGCGTCCTCAAGGTCGTCCAGCAGGGCGAGGGCTTCACGTGACACCTCGTCGGGTGCCCGCCCGGTCATCATCTCGCGGCCGATGTAGCCCATGAGCGTGCTGTGCACCCAGTTGAGCTGACCGGCCACCATGAGCGGCACCCAGTCGTCCGCCGCCGCGCCGGCCTCCTGGCGCAGGGTCTCCTCCAGCCGGGTGAGCTGTTCCTGCTGGAGGTGCCAGAGGCGGGCCTTGAGGGTGGCGGAGCCTTCGATGACACGCATGAAGCGGTCGTAGCCCTGGACCAGGCCGACGGTGGGCGAGACCGCCTCCACCTGCTCGCGCAGTTCGCGCAGGACGGCGGCGGCGGCCGACTCCCCGGCGTCCCGGCCGCGTACGAAGCGCGCGAGGCGGTCCACCAGCCCGGCGCTGCGGTCCATGAAGAGGTCTTCCTTGGCCGGGAAGTAGTTGTAGACGGTGTTGACGGAGACGTCGCAGACCTCGGCGATCTCCGCGACGGTCACCGCGTCGAAGCCCCGCTCCAGGAACAGGCCGGTGGCCATGTCCGAGATGTGCTGGCGCGTCTGCCGCTTCTTCCGCTCCCTGAGTCCCTCTGCCATGCCCGCATCGTACGCCTCTTTGGGCACCATTAAAATTTGGGGGCGTTGCAATTTTTCAGTTCCTCTGTTTTTCTGTCCGGCATGGCAGTCATCAGCGCGTCCGGCCTCGCCCGGACCTTCACCACCAAACGCGGCACCGTCGAAGCGGTACGCGGCATCGACCTCACCGCCGGGCGCGGCGAGATCCTCGGCCTGCTCGGCCCGAACGGCGCCGGAAAGACCACCACCCTGCGGATGCTCACCACGCTCCTCGCGCCCACCGGCGGCACCGCGACGGTGGCCGGCTGCGACCTCGCCCGCGACCCGGCCGGAGTGCGGCGCGCCACCGGTTACGTGGCCCAGTCCGGCGGCGTCGACCCGAACGTCTGCGTACGGGAGGAACTGGTCACCCAGGGGCGGCTGTACCGCCTGCCGAAGACCGAGGCGGCGGCCCGCGCCGAGGAACTGGCCGACGCACTCGGCCTCGACGGGCTGCTGGACCGCAAGTGCGCGGCGATGTCCGGCGGGCAGCGGCGGCGCCTGGACATCGCGATGGGGCTGGTGCACCGGCCGGCGGTGCTCTTCCTGGACGAGCCCACGACCGGTCTCGACCCCGGCAGCCGGGCCGGCCTGTGGGAGCTGGTCCGGCGGCTGCGCACGGACTTCGGCACCACGGTCGTGCTGACCACCCACTACCTCGACGAGGCGGACGCGCTGGCGGACCGCGTCGTGGTCGTGGACCAGGGCGTGGTGGCCGCCGAGGGCACCCCGCACGCGCTCAAGTCCGCGTACGCCGGTTCGCCCGACGCGTCCCTCCAGGACGCCTTCCTGGCGATCACCGGGCGCGGCCCCGCCCCCGCGGACACCGCCCCCGTCGCCGTCTGACCGCCCGCCCCAGTCACCGCACCGTCCTCAGGAGCCCCCGTATGTCCTCCGTCCTGTCCGACACGGCCCTGATCTTCGGGCGATACGCCCGGCAGACCCTGCGCTCCAGACTCCAGATGTTCTTCGGCGTGCTGATGCCGCTGCTGTACCTGTTCTTCTTCGGCCCGCTGCTGACCGACCTGCCGCTGACCTCCGAGGGCAGCTCGTGGCAGGTCCTGGTGCCCGGCCTGCTGCTTCAACTCGCGCTGTTCGGCGGGGCGTTCTGCGGATTCGGCATCATCGTCGAGAAGCAGCACGGCGTGCTGGAACGCATGCGGGTGACGCCCGTCAGCCGACTCGCGCTGCTGCTGGGGCGGGTGCTGCGGGACGCGGCGCTGTTCACCTTCCAGGCGGTGCTGCTGGTGCTGGCGGCGGTGGTGATGGGGCTGCGGGCGCCGCTGGGCGGCGTTCTCATCGGGTTCGCTTTCGTCGCCGTGACGACCGTCGCGCTGTCCTCCTTCTCGTACGCGCTGGCCCTGAAGGTCACCTCGCCGCAGGAGTTCGGGCCGGTCGTCAACGCCACCACCATGCCCACGATGCTGCTGTCCGGCCTGATGCTGCCGATGGCCCTGGCGCCCGGCTGGCTGGACGCGCTCTCGCACGTGATGCCGCTGCGCTACCTCGTGGACGGCGTCCGGGCGGCCTACGTGGGCGACTACACCGCGGCGAGCGTGCTGTACGGCGCGCTGGTCGCGGCCGGACTCGCCGTACTGGCCGCGACCGTGTGCGCCCGCGCCTTCCGCAGGGCGGCCGCGTAGGCTCGCCCGTATGGTCAATCTGACACGCATCTACACCCGTACCGGCGACAAGGGCACCACCGCCCTCGGCGACATGAGCCGGACCGCCAAGACCGACACGCGGATCGCGGCCTACGCGGACGCCAACGAGGCCAACGCGGCGATCGGCGTGGCCATCGCGCTCGGCTCGCTGCCGGAGGACGTCGTCAAGGTGCTCGTCCGGGTGCAGAACGACCTCTTCGACGTGGGCGCGGACCTGTCGACGCCGGTGGTGGAGAACCCGGAGTTCCCGCCGCTGCGCGTCGAGCAGTCCTACATCGACAAGCTGGAGGCGGACTGCGACCACTACCTGGAGGGCCTGGAGAAGCTGCGCAGCTTCATCCTGCCCGGCGGCACGGCGGGGGCCGCGCTGCTGCACCAGGCGTGCACGGTCGTACGCCGCGCCGAGCGCTCCACCTGGGCGGCACTGGAGACGCACGGCGACACCATGAACCACCTCACCGCCACCTACCTCAACCGCCTCTCCGACCTCCTGTTCATCCTGGCCCGTACGGCCAACAAGGAGCTGGGCGACGTGCTGTGGGTGCCGGGCGGCGAGCGGTAGGCCCGGCCGGGCTCACCAGCCGGACTTCCGGCCGGCCCCGGTGCGGTCGCGGTCGTCCGTACCGTCCTGGGGCAGGTCCGCCGCCGGTGCCTGCTTCGGCCAGAGCGTGTAGCTCGTCGCGATCACCAAGTTGATGCCGATGACGAAGAGCATCTTGGTCTGCCAGCCGCGCAGCGAGGTGGTCTGCGCGGGGTCGCCCACGTACCAGATCGCGGCCTCCAGCAGGCCCATCGCGATGAGCGCGGCGAGGATCCAGCGGGCCGCCGACTGCCATTCGAAGACCATACGGGCCCGGCCGTACTTCGGCGCGGGCACCGGCGGCGGGCCGCCCGCGAAACGGTGGGCGAAGCGGACGTCCACCCACTTGATGGTGCGGTGCCCCAGCGCAACCGAGAAGCCGATGTAGGCGGCGGCCAGTCCGTGCTTCCAGTCGGGCTCCGTACCGTTCTTCAGGTCGACGGCGGTGACGACCAGCAGGACCAGCTCCAGCAGCGGTTCCAGCAGCAGCACGGCGACGCCGGTGCGCGGCATCTTCGCCAGGTAGCGCAGAGCCAGTCCGCCGGCCAGCAGGACCCAGAAGCCGACCTCGCAGACGACGATCAGCACAGCGATCACGGGACTCCCCTTCTTTCCTGTCCCTTCCAGGCTCGCCCCGGAATCCGGCTGTGCCCTCGTCACCCGTGACGATCCGCCGCTGCATCTTTCGATGTCCCGCGACGGCCCGGAACTGCATCTTTCGATGTACCGCGCGGGGCGCGCGGTTCGGCCGGGGCGTGGAGGCGGCGGGCCGCGCGGCCGTGTTTGATGGTGGGGTGACCGCACGACCCCGCCTCGCCCTGCCCCGCCCGCACCGCGACGACCTGCGCATCGCCGTCTGCGGGCTGCTCGGCGGGCTGCTGGTGTGGGCGCTGGGGCTGCGCAACAACACACCGCTGGTGGACCTGCCCCCATGGCTGGTCCTGGTGGCGCTGACCGCCATGTCCACCGCCGAGCTGCTGCGCCGCGCCGCGCCGCGCACCGCGCTGGTCACGGCGACCGCCGCGCTCGCGCTGGACGTGTGCACCGGCGGGCTGATCATCACGATCCTGATGTTCACCGACGTCGTCTATGCCGCGGTGCTGTACGGATCGCCCGCCACCGCCCGGCGGATCCCGGTCATCAGCATTCTGCTCACCGTCGCCGCCACCATCGTCCCGGTGGCGGTGCTGCGCGACCCGCGGGCCCTGCTGCTCGGCATCGGCGTCGGAGTGATCACGACCGCGCCCGCCTGGACCGGTGTCATCATCCGCGAGCACCGCAACGCCGCGCGGGCCGCCCGGCTGGAGGCCGAACAGACCGCGTTGCTGGCCGAGATGGACCGTACGCAAGCGGTCGTCGCCGAACGCGCCCGGATGGCACGCGAGTTGCACGACATGGTCGCCAACCACCTGTCGGCCATCGCGATCCACTCCACGGCCGCGCAGTCCATAGACGACCCGGCCGCCACCCGGGAGGCGCTCGGCGTCATCCGCGAGAACAGCGTGCAGGGCCTGGCCGAGATGCGGCGCCTGATCGGATTGCTGCGGGACGCCAAGGACCCCGGCGAGACGGCCGAGGCACAGGCCACACCGACCCTGGACGGGCTGGACGCGCTGCTGCGGCAGGCGCGCACCAACGGGGCGAGCAGCGGCCTGACCTTCACCCTCCAGGACGACCGACAGGACGAACGGGAGGACACCCGGGCGGACGGCGGCGCCGCGCGGCTGCCCGCGCCGGTGGAGCTGGCCGCGTACCGCATCGTGCAGGAGTCGCTGACCAACGCCCTCAAGCACGCGGCGCCCGGCGAGGTGGCGGTCCGTATCGCGTACGCTCCTGGCGGCCCGCTCACCGTCAGCGTGACCAGCCCGTTCGGCGACCGCCCCGGCCCGCGCGCGCCCGGCTCCGGCGCGGGGCTGGTCGGCATGCGGGAGCGGATCGCGCTGCTCGACGGTGAATTCGAGGCCGGTCCCGAGGGCCTGGGAGACCGCAAGACATGGCGGGTACGGGCCACGCTCCCGGTCCGCGAGGAGGAAGAGGAACGATGACAGCTGCCACCGGCCGCCCGGTCCGGGTGCTGATCGCCGAGGACCAGTCCGCCGTACGGGCCGGGCTGGTGCTGATCCTGCGCTCGGCCGCCGACATCGAGGTGGCCGGGGAGGCCGCGGACGGCGAGGAGGCGGTGCGGCTGGCCCGCGAGCTGCGCCCCGACGTGGTGCTGATGGACGTACAGATGCCCAAGCTCGACGGGGTGTCGGCCACCCGCGCGATCGTCGCCGAGGAGCTGGCCGACGTGCTGGTGCTGACCACGTTCGACTTGGACGAGTACGTCTTCGGGGCGCTCCGTGCGGGCGCCGCAGGCTTCCTGCTCAAGGACACCGAGGCCGCGGCGCTGGTGGACGCGGTGCGCACGGTGGCCGCCGGGGAGGGGCTGATCGCGCCGGCCGTCACCCGGCGGCTGATCGCGGAGTTCGCCAGCCCCCGGGCGGCACGCCGCCCCGCCGACACCGAGGCGCCGGACCCGGCCGTGCTGGACACCCTGACCCGCCGCGAGCGCGAGGTGCTGGGCTGTCTGGGCCGGGGGATGTCGAACGCCGACATCGCGCTCCGGCTGGAGGTGGCGGAGGCGACCGTCAAGACGCACGTCAGCCGGCTGCTGGGCAAGCTGGAACTGCGCAGCCGGGTACAAGCGGCGGTGCTGGCGCAGGAGTTGGGTGTGGGCGGCGACTGACCGGACCGGCCTCCGCCGCGCGGCGGAGGCCGCCACCCACTTTGGTCCAGACCTCTTGACCGTAGGTCTGGACCTTTTTACGCTCCCTTCACATCTTTGCGGTGAGCGCGCCCCACAGCGCTCACCGGGCGGCGCAGGTTCCCCCACCTTCCCACCCCCTTACCTGGGAGCATCCGTGACACCCGGAACCCTGACACGCACCACCCACGCCCGTCGAAGAGCCCTCGCGGCCCTCACCGCACTCCTGCTGCCCGTCGCCGCGCTCATCGGCCTGGCCGGCGCCACCCCGGCGCACGCCGCCGAATCGGCGACCGCCACGTACACCAAGGTCTCCGACTGGGGCACCGGCTTCCAGGGGCAGTGGACGGTGAAGAACACCGGCGACACCACCATCAACGGCTGGACCGTCGAGTGGGACTTCCCCTCCGGCACCTCCGTCGGCTCCGCCTGGGACGCCCGGGTCAGCGGCTCGGGCACCCACTGGACGGCCCGGAACGCCAACTGGAACGGCACCATCGCCCCCGGCGCCTCGGTCAGCTTCGGCTTCACCGGCGCCGGCAGCGGCGGCGGCGACGTGAGCGGCTGCAAGCTCAACGGCGGCCCCTGCGACGGCGCACAGCCCGGCGACACCCCGCCGTCCGCGCCCGGCAAGCCGGTGGCCGGCAGTGTCACCGACACCTCCGTACGGCTGACCTGGACGGCCGCCACCGACGACAAGGGCGTCAAGAACTACGACATCCTGCGCGACGGTACGAAGGTCGCCACCGTCGAGAAGCT